>NZ_NCVJ01000017.1:0-215980 GCF_002096815.1 Streptococcus mitis | reverse complement strand
TGTCGCGAGTTCGATTCTCGTCACCCGCTTTGAACTTTGTTCAAATTACATTACCAAGTTTTTAACTTGGGCGCGTAGCTCAGGTGGTTAGAGCGCACGCCTGATAAGCGTGAGGTCGGTGGTTCGAGTCCACTCGTGCCCATAGAGTTTGGTCCGTTGGTCAAGGGGTTAAGACACCGCCTTTTCACGGCGGTAACACGGGTTCGAATCCCGTACGGACTATTATGGAGGATTACCCAAGTCCGGCTGAAGGGAACGGTCTTGAAAACCGTCAGGCGTGTAAAAGCGTGCGTGGGTTCGAATCCCACATCCTCCTTTTGTATTAACGCGGGATGGAGCAGCTCGGTAGCTCGTCGGGCTCATAACCCGAAGGTCGTAGGTTCAAATCCTGCTCCCGCAATAAGGCTCGGTAGCTCAGTTGGTAGAGCAATGGATTGAAGCTCCATGTGTCGGCGGTTCGATTCCGTCTCGCGCCATATTTTATTTATAACTTGGAAGGGTAGCGAAGAGGCTAAACGCGGCGGACTGTAAATCCGCTCCTTCGGGTTCGGGGGTTCGAATCCCTCCCCTTCCATTACTTTAGTTACGGGCATAGTTTAAAGGTAGAACTAAGGTCTCCAAAACCTTCAGTGTGGGTTCAATTCCTACTGCCCGTGTTAATATGATTATGGCGGGTGTGGTGAAGTGGTTAACACACCAGATTGTGGCTCTGGCATGCGTGGGTTCGATCCCCATCACTCGCCTATTTTATATTATTGGGGTATAGCCAAGCGGTAAGGCAAGGGACTTTGACTCCCTCATGCGTTGGTTCGAATCCAGCTACCCCAGTTACTATTTGCCGGCGTGGCGGAATTGGCAGACGCGCTGGACTCAAAATCCAGTGTCCGCAAGGACGTGCCGGTTCGACCCCGGCCGCCGGTATAGTATAGAGCTAGGAACGTAGTTAATCTTCGTTCCTTTTTTGTATTATTTTTGGTATAATAGTAGTTATTCAAATTTCATTTAGATTAAGAAAGAGTAGGATAGTATGTCTCGTTCTATCGATTTATTAAAACATCGGTATTTGAAAAATATTAAAGAAAATCCTGAATTATTTATTGGGGTTGAGCTGGAATATCCTGTTGCAAATTTAGAGGGGCTTGCTACAAATGTTGATGTTATAAAGGAACTGTTTAATTATTTAGTTTCTGCTTTAGATTTTATTGTAGAGAAGGTAGATGATTTTGGAAATCCTATCCAGTTAGTGGATCCGATAAGTCAGGATGCTATTTTATTTGAAGTTTCTTATACAACGATTGAGTTTGCATTTGGTAAGGCTGAAACGATTCAAGAGGTCGAAAATCGTTTCAATAATTATATGAATGTAATTCAGAGAAAATTAGACGAATCTAATCATGCTATTGTTGGCTGTGGCATTCATCCCAACTGGGATAAAAATGAGAATTGTCCAGTGGCTTATCCACGCTACCAGATGTTGATGGATTATTTGAATTTGAATACAAATATTACTCAATCAGATCTACATCATTTCCCTGAATATGGTGCTTTTATCTGTGGGAGTCAGGTTCAGTTGGATATTTCAAAATCCAACTACTTACGGGTTATTAATGCTTTTACTCAAATTGAAGCGGCTAAGGCTTACTTGTTTGCAAACTCTGAGTTTTCGGGAGCAGATTGGGACACGAAAATTTCAAGGGATATTTTCTGGGAAGAATCCATGCATGGTATCTATACAGAGAATGTTGGGGTTAATGCTAGACTCTTTAATGATGAAGCTGATTTTTTTGACTATCTAAATCATTCTGCAATTTTTACTGCAGAACGTGATGGGCAAACATATTATTTTTATCCGATTCAGGCAAGAGATTATTTGGCTATGCCTGAAATCCAGACATTTGCTTTGAATGGGGATGAGGTTATTATTTACCCTCAAGAGAAGGATTTTGAAACTCATCGCAGTTATCAGTACCAAGACTTAACGACTCGCGGAACAATTGAGTTTCGTAGTGTGTGTACACAGCCACTTGATAGGACTTTTGCTTCTGCAGCTTTTCACTTGGGATTATTAGTTAATTTAGAGAAACTTGAATCTTACTTAGAAATCGCACCTTTCTTTAAAGCATTTGGGAGAAATTATAAGTCTTTAAGGCGGCAATTTTCTAAGAAAAAGCTAACAGATGAGGAGAAAACTGCGATTATAGAGTTTTCAAAAGACTTACTCTTGCTAGCTGAGGAAGGCCTGAAGATGAGAAATAAACAAGAAATGATTTATTTAGAGCCTTTGAAGAAAGAATTGGGACTATAATTTCTCTTATAAAGGGAGAATTTTCTGAAAAATCATGATATAATGGAAGAGACTATAGATAAAGGATAGAGAGTAATGACATTAGTTTATCAATCAACGCGTGATGCCAACAATACAGTAACTGCTAGCCAAGCAATTTTACAAGGTTTGGCAACGGATGGTGGTTTGTTTACACCAGTTACTTATCCAAAGGTAGATTTGGATTTTGAAAAATTGAAAGATGCTTCTTACCAAGAAGTTGCTAAGTTAGTTTTGTCAGCCTTTTTAGATGATTTTACGGCTGAGGAGTTGGACTACTGTATCAACAATGCCTACGATAGCAAGTTTGATACTCCAGCTATCGCGCCTTTGGTGAAATTAGACGGGCAATACAACTTGGAACTGTTCCATGGTTCTACGATTGCCTTTAAGGATATGGCCTTGTCTATCTTGCCATACTTTATGACGACTGCTGCTAAAAAGCATGGTTTGGAGAACAAGATTGTCATTTTGACAGCGACATCTGGTGATACTGGGAAAGCTGCTATGGCGGGATTTGCGGATGTGCCTGGTACAGAGATTATCGTCTTTTATCCAAAGGATGGTGTCAGCAAGGTGCAAGAGTTGCAAATGACCACTCAGACTGGCGACAATACTCATGTTATCGCCATTGACGGTAACTTTGACGATGCGCAAACAAACGTTAAGCATATGTTCAATGATGTGGCTCTTCATGAAAAATTGGCGGCCAACAAGTTGCAATTTTCATCTGCAAACTCTATGAATATCGGTCGTTTGGTGCCACAGATTGTTTATTATGTTTATGCCTATGCTCAGTTGGTTAAGTCTGGTGAGATTGTGGCTGGTGATAAGGTCAACTTCACAGTACCAACTGGAAACTTTGGAAATATCTTGGCTGCCTTTTATGCTAAGCAAATTGGTCTACCAGTTGGCAAATTAATCTGTGCTTCAAATGACAACAATGTTTTGACAGACTTCTTCAAGACACGTGTTTACGACAAGAAGCGTGAGTTTAAGGTAACAACTAGTCCATCTATGGATATTTTGGTATCTTCAAACTTGGAGCGCTTGATTTTCCATCTTTTGGGTAATGATGCGGTTAAAACAGCTGAACTCATGAATGCTTTGAATACACAAGGTCAATATGAGTTGACTAATTTTGATGCAGAGATTCTTGATCTCTTTGTGGCTGAATATGCTACTGAGGAAGAAACAGCGGCAGAAATCAAGCGTGTTTATGAGTCAGACTCTTATATTGAGGATCCTCATACAGCAGTTGCCTCGGCAGTTTATAAGAAATACCAAGTGGCTACTGGCGATGCGACTAAGACAGTGATCGCTTCAACAGCGAGTCCATACAAGTTCCCAGTGGTTGCAGTAGAAGCTGTAACTGGAAAATCAGGGCTTGGCGACTTTGAAGCCTTGGCTCAATTACATGATATTTCAGGAGTGGCAGTGCCGCCAGCAGTTGACGGTCTTGAAACAGCTCCTGTTCGTCATAAGACAACTGTTACAGCAACAGACATGCAAGTAGCGGTTGAGGCTTATCTAGGACTTTAAGACAGAGGGAGTAAACTCGGTTGGGAAACCAACTGAGTTTCTTTTCATCAGGAGGAGAGATTGTTTAAGAAAAATAAAGACATTCTTAATATTGCCTTACCAGCTATGGGTGAAAACTTTTTGCAGATGCTCATGGGAATGGTGGACAGTTATTTAGTTGCTCATTTAGGATTGATAGCTATTTCAGGTGTTTCAGTGGCTGGTAATATTATTACTATTTATCAGGCGATTTTCATTGCTCTGGGGGCAGCTATTTCTAGTGTTATTTCAAAGAGTTTGGGGCAGAAGGATCAGTCTAAGCTAACCTATCATGTGACTGAGGCATTGAAGATTACTTTACTATTAAGTTTCCTTTTAGGAGCTTTGTCTATCTTCGCTGGACAAGAGATGATAGGACTTTTGGGGACTGAACAGGCTGTGGCCGAGAGTGGTGGACTCTACTTATCTTTGGTAGGCGGATCGATTGTTCTCTTGGGCTTGATGACGAGTTTGGGAGCCTTGATTCGTGTAACGCATAATCCGCGTCTACCCCTCTATGTGAGTCTCTTATCTAATGCCTTGAATATTCTTTTTTCAAGTCTAGCTATTTTTGTCCTTGATATGGGCATAGCGGGTGTTGCTTGGGGGACTATCTTGTCTCGATTAGTCGGTCTTGTGATTTTGTGGTCACAATTAAAACTGCCTTATACGAAACCAACTTTTGGTTTAGATAAGGACCTGTTGACCTTGGCTTTACCAGCAGCTGGAGAGCGACTTATGATGCGGGCTGGAGATGTCGTTATCATTGCCTTGGTCGTTTCTTTTGGGACGGAGGCAGTGGCTGGAAATGCGGTCGGAGAAGTCTTGACCCAGTTTAACTACATGCCTGCCTTTGGCGTTGCTACGGCAACGGTTATGTTGGTGGCCCGAGCAGTTGGAGAGGCTAATTGGGAAAGAGTAGCTAGTTTGAGCAAGCAAACCTTTTGCCTTTCTCTGTTTCTCATGTTGCCCTTGACCTTTAGTATCTATGCCTTAGGAATACCACTGACTCATCTCTATACGACTGATCCTCTAGCGGTTGAGGCTAGTGTTCTAGTGACACTTTTTTCACTACTTGGTACTCCCATGGCGACAGGGACAGTTATTTATACGGCAGTTTGGCAGGGTTTGGGGAATGCTCGGCTTCCATTTTATGCGACAAGTATTGGAATGTGGTGTATCCGCATTGGAACAGGATATCTGATGGGGATTGTGCTTGGTTGGGGTTTGTCTGGTATTTGGGCAGGGACTCTCTTGGATAATGGTTTTCGCTGGTTATTTCTACGCTACCGTTACCAGCGTTATATGAGCTTGAAAGGATAGGAAATGCAAAAAACAGCTTTTATTTGGGATTTAGACGGGACTTTATTGGACTCTTACGAAGCGATTTTATCAGGGATTGAGGAGACTTTTGGTCAGTTTTCTATTCCTTATGATAAGGAGAAAGTGAGAGAGTTTATCCTTAAGTGTTCTGTGCAGGATTTGCTTGTGCAGGTGGCTGAAGAGCGAAAGCTAGATGTGGAAGTACTAAATCAGGTGCGTGCCCAGAGTCTGGCTGAGAAGAATGCTCAGGTAGTTTTAATGCCAGGTGCGCGTGAAGTGTTAGCTTGGGCAAAAGAAACAGAGATTCAGCAGTTTGTCTATACTCATAAGGGGGACAATGCTTTTGCCATTCTAAGAGACTTGGGGTTGAAATCCTATTTTACAGAGATTCTAACCAGTCAGAGTGGCTTTGCGCGGAAGCCAAGTCCAGAAGCGGCTACCTATCTGTTAGACACGTATCAGTTGGATCCTGAGAAAACCTATTATATAGGAGACCGGACTCTGGATGTGGAATTCGCCCAGAATAGTGGGATTCAAAGTATCAATTTTTTAGAGTCGTCTTATGAAGGCAATCACAAGATTCAAGCGTTAGCAGATATTTCCCGTTTTTTTAAGGCTGAGCGATAAAAAGATTGTGTCAGTTTTGTGACAGAGACCTAACAAACTATTTCAAGTAATCGAGTTTGTTACAAGGAATAGACAGTTCTGTTAAATAGGCCCGCGAGGGCTTTTTTTCTGCATTTTTTGTGTTATCATAGACAGGTACTCATTTGAAAGGAATTTGAAAGAATGAAGAAAAGAATATTATTAGCATCAACAGTAGCCTTGTCATTTGCCCCAGTATTGGCAACTCAAGCAGAAGAAGTTCTTTGGACTGCACGTAGTGTTGAGCAAATCCAAAACGATTTGACTAAAACGGACAACAAAACAAGTTATACTGTTCAGTATGGTGATACCTTGAGCACTATTGCAGAAGCCTTGGGTGTAGATGTCACAGTTCTTGCGAATTTGAATAAAATCACGAATATGGACTTGATTTTCCCAGAAACTGTTTTGACAACGACCGTCAATGAAGCAGAAGAAGTAACGGAAGTTGAAATCCAAACACCTCAAGCAGATTCTAGTGAAGAAGTGACAACTGCGACAGCAGATTTGACAACCAATCAAGTGACCGTTGATGATCAAACTGTTCAAGTTGCAGATCTTTCTCAACCAATTGCAGAAGCTCCAAAAGCGGTAGAAACTCCAAGCGCAAAAGAAGTAGCATCAAATTCAGAAGTTGCAGAGACAGTGACTGCTGCAGAAGAAGTGGCATCTTCTACAGGAACTTCTGCTTCAGAGGAGCAAACAGCCGAGACAAGCAATGCAGTTGCAGAGGCAGCTCCTCAGGCAACGACTCCAGCTGAGAAAGAGGAAACACAAGCCAGCTCTCAAGCTGCTTCAACAGTGGAAGAAACTAGAACTCCAGTAGAAGAAAAAGCAACCGAAACAACTGCAACCAGTTCAGAAGAAGCAAAAGAAGCCTCATCAAATGAAGCTACAACAGCAGTTTCTACTTATCAACCAGAAGAGACGAAAACAACTTCAGCAACTTACGCAGCTCCAGCTGCGCCCGATTATGCTGGACTGGCAGCAGCGAAATCTGAAAATGCTGGCCTTAAACCACAAACAGCTGCCTTTAAAGAAGAAATTGCCAACTTGTTTGGTATTACATCCTTTAGTGGTTACCGTCCAGGCGACAGTGGAGATCACGGAAAAGGTTTGGCTATCGACTTTATGGTACCAGAAGGCTCAGAACTAGGGGATAAGATTGCGGAATACGCTATTCAAAATATGGCCAGCCGTGGCATTAGTTACATCATTTGGAAACAACGTTTCTATGCTCCATTCGATAGCAAATATGGACCAGCTAATACTTGGAATCCAATGCCAGACCGTGGTAGTGTGACAGAAAACCATTATGACCACGTTCACGTTTCAATGAATGGATAAACCATACTTTGTAATATCATTTTGACGAATGAGATCTAGCTTTCGTGATAGAAAGCGATTCTCGTTCGTTTTTTCTTTATCATACTCTTCAAAAATTTCTTCAAACCACGTTAGTTTCGCCTTGCCGTAGGTATGGTTACTGACTTCGTCAGTCTTATCTACAACCTCAAAGCAGTGCTTTAAGCAACCTACGGCTAGCTTCCTAGTTTGCTCTTTGATTTTCATTGAGTATCAATATGAATGGAAAATGGAAGTTAGCATTTTGTAATGATTGAAGCAACATTCTTGCAATCTATTTTAATTTATATTATACTTGATTAGTCAATTATTGATAAATCAATCGAAAAGAGAAAAGAAATGATAGAGATTCAAGATCTGCTTTATCAACTCCGCTTGTCTGAGCAAGCGAGTACGCAATTGTTTGAAAAAAGACTTGGGATTAGTTTAACACGGTATCAGATTTTATTATTTTTGCTGGAGAATTCTCCCTGTAACCAAATGGCGGTTCAGGAGCGTTTGAAAATTGATCAGGCTGCTTTGACACGGCATTTCAAGATTCTGGAAAAGGAAGGTTTGGTGGAGCGCCATCGCAATCCTGAAAATCAGCGAGAAGTGTTGGTAGAGGCTACGAAGTATGCCAAGGAGCAGTTAGTGGTGAATCCCCCTCTGCAACATATCAAGGTTAAGGAAGAGATGGAAAGTATCTTAACAGAGTCTGAAAGAACAGAACTCAGCCGTTTATTAAATAAATTGGTTTTGGGTATTGAAAATATAGAAATTTAAGGAGAAATAGATGTCAATTATTACAATCATTTTAGCAACGATTATTGCTTTGGAGCATTTTTACATTTTTTATTTGGAAAGTATTGCAACGCAATCAGATGCGACTAGTCGTGTCTTTAACATGGACAAGGAAGAATTGGCTCGTCCGTCAGTAAGTTCATTGTTTAAAAATCAAGGGATTTATAACGGTCTGCTAGGAGTCTTTCTCTTGTATGGGATTTATTTCTCACAGAATTTAGAAATTGTGACTATTTTTGTCTTATTTGTGATTGGAGCTGCGGCTTATGGCTCTTTAACAGCAGATAAGAAAATTATTTTGAAGCAAGGTGGACCAGCTATTTTGGCCTTGATTAGCATTTTCCTCTTTAAATAAATTTTAATGCCGGTCTGATCCTCTCTAGTCCTTTTCACTCCAGAATAAGGGAAATATGTTATACTTGTTTTTAAGAAAAAAGTCTCATTGGATTTGTTTTGAGGAGTTAGAAATGAAAGTATTAGTGACAGGTTTTGAGCCCTTTGGAGGGGAAAAGGTCAATCCAGCCTTGGAGGCTATTAAAGGTTTACCAGCTAAAATCCATGGTGCTGAGGTCCGTTGGCTAGAAGTGCCGACAGTCTTTCACAAATCGGCCCAAGTATTGGAAGAAGAAATGAACCGTTATCAACCTGACTTTATCCTGTGTATTGGCCAAGCAGGTGGAAGGTCTAGCTTGACACCTGAGCGAGTAGCCATTAATCAAGACGATGCACGCATTCCTGATAACGAAGGTAATCAGCCGATTGATCTTCCCATTCGAGTGGATGGTGCATCGGCCTACTTTAGTAGTTTGCCTATTAAAGCGATGGTTCAAGCTATAAAAAAAGAGGGCTTACCGGCCTCTGTTTCCAATACTGCAGGGACTTTTGTCTGCAATCATTTGATGTATCAGGCCCTCTATTTGGTAGAAAAGAAATTTCCACATGTTAAGGCAGGTTTTATGCACATTCCTTATATGATGGAACAGGTGGTGAATCGACCGACAACTCCAGCTATGAGTTTAGTGGATATTCGGCGAGGGATAGAAGTGGCAATCCGCGCTATTATCGAATATGGGGATCAGGATCTCAAGTTGGTAGGCGGAGAAACTCATTGATAGAAAAAAGCTTGAGGGAACAACCTTCAAGCTTTTGGACGTTTTCGAGCCAATACTGCTCGGTAAAAAATCATTTTATTAATTTGAATGTAGGGTAGGAGTGAGAAACTAGCAATTCCAAAGGTAATCCAATTGAGGAAATACCAAGGAAGGAGTTGTAAGTCTAGGATAAAACGCTGAAACTTGTAACCTTTCATCAGGAAACGGCTAGTTTTAAGGATTTGTCCTGGTTTGGCTTGTCCCAAGTCTAGTGTGTCACAGAGGAGAAATTCTACCTGCGAATAGGCATAGTATTGTGGGATATAGAGACTATTTCCTACAATCATTAAGAAGATACTTGCTAGGAAGTAAAAACCAAAGGTCATGAGGAAACGCTCAGTTTCAACTGACGTGAGATCCAGATTGGGAAATTCAGGATGAAGGGCAACGAATTTCTTTGCTAAAAAGCTACTGTAAAAGAGGAAGTAAATCCCAAGTAAGCTAGGAATGCTCCATAAGAAGAGATAGAAACGTTTGAGAAGGAGAGTCAAAAAAGTTTGTGAAAAGTGCTCTTCATTAAAGAGAGTGAGACTATTTTTGACGGATAGTTCTGTATCGGGATTCTTGATGAGTTTCAGCGTTGTATAGACGGAACTGGTTAGAAGTATTGTTCCAATAAAGGAGACTAATAGTGGAAAAAGGTAGGCTTGGAATACATGACTAAGTACGCTTAAAAAGGGTTGTTCTAAAACACTCTCGTTGATGCGCTCTAAGGGATTGAGGAAGACAGACAAAATGACCAGCATGCTAGGTAAGAGATAGACGAGAAAGAGGCGGGGATTTTCAGCCTGAAATTGTCTGGCCTGCAGACGAATGGTTTTTAAATCAATTTTTGGGTATTTCATTCTCTCATTATACCATAGTTCGTGACAGTTCCAACTTTTTTTGATAAAATCATACAGTATGCCCTTGGGCACAAAGTATGAACTGGGACTGTCTTTCCCAGCTTCGGAGGTAGAAAATGTCAGATTCACCAATCAAATATCGTTTGATTAAGAAAGAAAAACACACAGGAGCTCGTCTGGGAGAAATCATCACTCCCCACGGTACCTTCCCAACACCTATGTTTATGCCAGTTGGGACACAAGCCACTGTCAAAACTCAGTCGCCTGAAGAATTGAAGGAGATGGGTTCGGGAATTATCCTATCCAATACCTATCATCTCTGGCTTCGTCCTGGAGATGAACTCATTGCTCGCGCAGGCGGTCTCCACAAGTTTATGAATTGGGACCAGCCTATCTTGACAGATAGTGGTGGTTTTCAGGTTTATTCCTTAGCAGATAGCCGTAATATCACAGAAGAAGGAGTAACCTTTAAAAACCATCTCAATGGTTCTAAGATGTTCCTATCGCCAGAAAAAGCTATCTCTATTCAGAATAATTTGGGCTCAGACATCATGATGTCCTTTGACGAATGTCCTCAGTTTTATCAACCTTACGACTACGTTAAGAAATCAATCGAGCGTACCAGCCGTTGGGCTGAGCGTGGTTTGAAGGCTCACCGTCGTCCACATGACCAAGGTTTGTTTGGAATTGTGCAGGGGGCTGGATTTGAAGACCTGCGTCGCCAATCGGCTCATGACCTTGTCAGTATGGATTTCCCAGGCTACTCTATCGGTGGCTTAGCAGTGGGAGAAACCCACGAAGAGATGAATGCGGTCTTGGACTTTACAACACAACTGCTGCCTGAAAATAAACCTCGTTATCTGATGGGTGTGGGAGCGCCAGATAGCTTGATTGATGGGGTGATTCGTGGGGTGGATATGTTTGACTGTGTCTTGCCGACTCGAATCGCTCGTAATGGGACTTGTATGACCAGTCAAGGTCGTTTGGTTGTCAAAAATGCCCAGTTTGCTGAGGACTTTACGCCACTGGATCCTGAGTGTGATTGCTACACATGTAAGAACTATACACGCGCTTACCTTCGTCACCTGCTCAAGGCCGATGAAACCTTTGGTATCCGCTTGACTAGTTACCATAACCTTTACTTCTTGCTTAACCTGATGAAGCAAGTGCGACAAGCCATCATGGATGACAATCTCTTGGAATTCCGTGAGTATTTTGTGGAAAAATATGGCTATAATAAATCAGGCCGTAATTTCTAAAATGGAAGTGATATAAGCTAAAAATCCTAAGTTTTCTCTTGGGATTTTTCTTCTTTTTTTGATAGAATAAAGTGTATAATGAAAGGGAGAATAAACTCGTATGCGCATTAAATGGTTTTCCTTGATTAGGATTACAGGTTTACTTTTGGTACTCTTGTATCATTTCTTTCAGACCATCTTTCCTGGAGGATTTTTCGGGGTAGATGTCTTCTTTACATTTTCAGGTTTCCTGATTACAGCTCTACTTATCGAAGAATTTTCTAAAAATCATGAAATTGATTTGGTTGGATTTTTTAGGAGACGCTTTTATCGTATCGTGCCACCTGTGGTTTTGATGGTCTTGGTAACCATGCCCTTTACTTTTCTAGTTCGGCAAGATTATGTGGCTGGAATTGGGGGTCAGATTGCGGGTGTCTTAGGCTTCATGACCAACTTCTATGAACTGCTAACAGGTGGGAGTTATGAATCTCAGTTCATTCCTCATTTATTTGTTCATAATTGGAGTTTGGCTGTTGAGGTGCACTACTATATCCTCTGGGGATTGGCAGTTTGGTTCTTATCTAAACAGTCGAAATCAAATGGTCAGTTGAGAGGGATGGTCTTTCTTTTATCTGCTGCTGCCTTCTTGATTAGTTTCTTCTCAATGTTTATTGGTAGTTTTCTAGTAACCTCTTATTCATCTGTTTATTTCTCCAGTTTAACTCATGTCTATCCATTCTTTTTGGGAAGTGTGTTAGCAACTATCGTAGGCGTTCGTCAGACGACTTCTCTCGTCAAGCAGTTGGATAAAATCTGGGATTTACGCAAGACCCTGTTGGTTTTTGCAGGAGGTTTTGGCTTCTTACTCATTTTGACCTTCTTTGTCAAATTTACCTATCTCTTTGCCTATCTTATGGGCTTCTTGCTTGCCAGTCTTGCAGCCCTTGCTATGATTCTGGCAGCGCGTGTCTTACATGAAAAGACTCCTAATATGCAGGAGCCAAAGATGATCAGTTTTTTAGCGGATACTAGCTATGCGGTTTATCTTTTCCATTGGCCTTTCTATATCATTTTCTCGCAGTTGACATCAAATCTTCTTGCTGTCTTACTGACTTTGATTTTTTCTTATGGATTTGCCAGCCTGTCATTTTATGTGTTGGAACCTTGGATTGCAGGAAAGAACACACCTATTATACAAACCCTTCGTCCCTTGCCTCATATTCACACAATCCTTGCAGCAAGTACAGGTATCTTGACTTTCATTGTCTTCTTAGTGACCTTGTTGGCACCACAAGTGGGAGCGTTTGAGATAGACTTAACTGTCAATGGTTTGAAGCAAGCCGCGACAAATATTGGACAGACCAAGGTGATGGCAGAACGGGCAGAAGCTGATAGTTTAGGAATTGCTGATGGCACTATGTTAATTGGTGACTCGGTGGCCTTGAGGGCAAATACAGCCCTACAGACAGCTCTTCCTGGAGCACAGATTAATGCGCAGGTTAGCAGAACAACCAAGACTGCCAATGAAATCATGCTAAACAATAGCCAGAATAAATTTTTACCAAAGATGGTTGTCATTGCAACAGGGGTAAATAATCCTGAAAATTACAAGGAAGACTGGGATAGTATCGTGAAAAATCTTCCTAAGGGACACCATATGGTTTTGGTGACTCCTTATGAGGGAGATAAGACAAAAGAGACCTATGGCATCGTTGAGAAGGCTGCTGCCTATATGAGAGAACTGGCAGAGAAGACTCCTTACATCACGATAGCAGATTGGAATCAAGTTGCGAAAGAGCATCCAGAAATTTGGACTGGAACAGACCAAGTCCATTTTGGAAGTGACAACAGTAAAATTGAAGCAGGAGCAAAATTGTATGCAGATACGATTGCTACAGCCTTGCAAACAGCTCAAGACAAGCCAGTCAAATCAAAATAACTTGTATTTAAAAGAGAAGAGTTGGAGAAATCCAGCTCTTTTAAAATATCTCTAGAAAATAGGTCTATACCATTTACAAATAAAAAAGAAAGGTTTATAATGTAATTGACATAATAAATTATAGAATCAATCTTTTAAGGAGGTTAACATTATGCCTAACTATATTAAAGCGGATCAATTTTTCTACCCACACGGAGTTCGTCGCGGTGGTTACTTGGAACTTGTGGACGGCAAGTTTGGAAAACATGTCGAGCAGATTCCTGAAGGCTCTGAGGTGATTGACTATACAGGTTATAGCATTGCTCCAGGACTTGTCGATACCCATATTCATGGATTTGGCGGTGTGGATGTTATGGATAATAATATCGAAGGAACCCTTCATACCATGAGTGAAGGACTCCTCAGCATGGGGGTAACGAGCTTCTTGCCAACCACTTTGACATCATCTTATGAGCAATTGCTCGCGGTAACTGAAAATATTGGTGCTCGTTACCAGGAAGCAAGTGGAGCCAAGATTCGTGGAATTTATTTTGAAGGGCCTTATTTCACAGAGAAATACAAGGGGGCTCAAAACCCTGCCTACATGAAAGATCCTCGCATGGATGAGTTTCGTGCTTGGCAAAAAGCAGCTAATGGCTTGCTTAATAAAATTGCTCTTGCGCCAGAGCGTGAAGGTGTAGAAGACTTTGTACGGACTATCACTGGAGAAGGTGTGACGGT
Source organism: Streptococcus mitis (assembly GCF_002096815.1). GTDB lineage: Bacteria > Bacillota > Bacilli > Lactobacillales > Streptococcaceae > Streptococcus > Streptococcus mitis_AD. The sequence continues at coordinate 202,088 of NZ_NCVJ01000017.1, read as the reverse complement.
TGCTCTTGGGCACTCAAACGCGACTTTTGATGAAGCTAAAAAAGCAGTCGATGCTGGAGCGAGTGTTTGGGTACACGCCTACAATGGAATGCGTGGCTTGACTCACCGCGAACTGGGTATGGTTGGAGCCATGTACCAATTGCCACATACCTATGCAGAGTTGATCTGTGACGGCCATCACGTAGATCCAAAAGCCTGCGAAATTCTTATCAAACAAAAAGGAACTGAAAATATTGCCCTTATCACAGACTGTATGACAGCGGGTGGATTGGAAGACGGCGACTACATGTTGGGAGAATTCCCAGTTGTCGTTGCCAATGGAACTGCTCGTCTCAAATCGACAGGTAACTTGGCAGGTTCTATTCTCAAACTCAAAGACGGTTTGAAAAATGTTGTCGACTGGAACATTGCCTCTCCACACGAAGCAGTTATGATGGCCAGCTTCAACCCAGCAAAATCTGTTCACATTGATGATGTTTGTGGACAAATCCGTGAAGGCTATGACGCGGACTTTATCGTACTAGATAAAGATTTAGAATTGGTAGCAACCTACCTAGATGGCGTGAAACGTTATCAAGCATAAGAGAGAAGGCAGGAGTTAAAGACTGATTTCTTTTCAGGTTTTATAAAGAATCAATTGCACCCCAAAAGTTAGATTTTTTCCGACTAACTTTCGGGGTGTTTTCGTTGTGTGTAAAACAGAACTAAATCTCTAGATAAACTATTCATCTAACTTTTTTTGGGAGTACTGTTATGAAAATTTTTTAATTTCCTTAAACTCATTCTTTTTCTATAGGTAAATCTCCTTAAATGAGTAGTAAAAGTACAAATAAGAAAATTTTTTGTTGTCTTGAAGTGGCTTCCTTTTGTCTTTAGAAAATACCTCTAAATATGGTAAAATAGTAGGAGAATAATGTGAGGAAAATGAATGTCAAACAGTTTTGAAATTTTGATGAATCAACTGGGGATGCCTGCTGAAATGAGACAGGCTCCTGCTTTATCACAGGCTGATATTGAGCGAGTTGTAGTTCATAAAATTAGTAAGGTATGGGAGTTTCATTTCGTATTTTCTAATATTTTACCGATTGAAATCTTTTTAGAATTAAAGAAAGGTTTGAGCGAAGAATTTTCTAAGACAGGCAATAAAGCTGTTTTCGAAATCAAGGCTCTGTCTCAAGAATTTTCAAATCAACTCTTGCAGTCCTACTATAGGGAGGCTTTCTCTGAAGGGCCATGTGCTAGTCAAGGTTTTAAGTCCCTTTATCAAAATTTGCAAGTTCGTGCGGAGGGCAACCAACTCTTTATTGAAGGCTCCGAGGCGATTGATAAGGAACACTTTAAGAAGAATCATCTTCCTAATTTAGCCAAACAACTTGAAAAGTTTGGTTTTCCAACTTTTAACTGTCAGGTGGAGAAGAATGATGTCCTGACTCAAGAGCAGGAAGAGGCCTTTCATGCTGAAAATGAGCAGATTGTGCAAGCCGCCAATGAAGAAGCGCTTCGTGCTATGGAGCAACTAGAACAGATGGCACCTCCTCCAGCGGAAGAGAAACCAGCCTTTGATTTTCAAGCGAAAAAAGCTGCAGCTAAACCCAAGCTGGATAAGGCAGAGATTACTCCTATGATCGAAGTGACAACGGAGGAAAATCGTCTGGTCTTTGAAGGGGTTGTTTTTGATGTAGAGCAAAAAGTGACCAGAACAGGGCGTGTTTTGATCAACTTTAAAATGACTGACTACACTTCAAGTTTTTCGATGCAAAAGTGGGTTAAGAACGAGGAAGAGGCTCAGAAGTTTGATCTAATTAAGAAAAATTCTTGGCTCCGAGTGCGTGGGAATGTGGAGATGAATAACTTCACACGCGATTTGACTATGAACGTACAGGATGTGCAGGAAGTTGTTCACTATGAGCGGAAGGATTTGATGCCAGAAGGTGAGCGTCGGGTTGAGTTTCATGCTCATACTAATATGTCGACCATGGATGCACTACCCGAGGTAGAAGAGATCGTTGCGACAGCTGCTAAGTGGGGACACAAGGCGGTTGCCATCACGGACCATGGGAATGTCCAGTCCTTCCCACACGGCTATAAGGCGGCTAAGAAAGCGGGAATCCAGCTGATCTATGGTATGGAAGCCAATATCGTGGAGGACCGTGTTCCTATCGTCTATAACGAAGTAGAGATGGACTTGTCAGAAGCGACCTATGTGGTCTTTGACGTGGAAACAACGGGACTTTCAGCTATTTATAATGACTTGATTCAGGTTGCGGCCTCTAAGATGTACAAGGGGAATGTTATTGCCGAATTTGATGAATTTATCAATCCTGGTCATCCCTTGTCAGCTTTTACTACTGAGTTGACTGGAATTACAGATGACCATGTCAAAAATGCCAAACCACTAGAACAAGTTTTGCAAGAATTCCAAGAATTCTGCAAGGATACAGTCTTAGTTGCCCATAATGCTACCTTTGACGTTGGCTTTATGAATGCCAATTATGAGCGTCATGGTTTGCCTAAGATTAGTCAACCAGTGATTGATACGCTTGAGTTTGCTAGAAACCTGTATCCTGAGTATAAACGTCATGGTTTGGGGCCTTTGACTAAGCGTTTTGGTGTGGCCTTAGAGCATCACCACATGGCCAACTACGATGCGGAAGCTACAGGTCGCCTGCTTTTCATCTTTATCAAAGAAGTAGCAGAAAAACATGGTGTGACCGATCTAGCTAGACTTAACATTGATTTGATTAGTCCAGATTCTTATAAAAAAGCTCGGATCAAGCATGCGACTATTTATGTCAAGAATCAAGTAGGACTAAAAAATATCTTTAAGCTGGTTTCTTTATCCAATACCAAGTACTTTGAAGGGGTGCCACGAATTCCGAGAACAGTTCTAGATTCTCATCGGGAAGGTTTGATTTTAGGTTCAGCTTGCTCTGAAGGTGAAGTTTTTGATGCAGTCGTTTCCCAAGGTGTGGATGCGGCGGTTGAGGTGGCCAAGTATTATGACTTTATTGAGATCATGCCACCAGCTATCTATGCGCCATTGATCGCCAAGGAGCAGGTCAAGGATATGGAAGAACTACAGACCATTATCAAAAGTTTGATAGAGGTCGGCGACCGTCTTGGCAAGCCCGTTTTGGCTACGGGAAATGTCCACTATATCGAACCAGAAGAAGAGATTTACCGTGAAATTATCGTCCGTAGTTTGGGACAGGGGGCGATGATTAACCGAACTATTGGTCATGGCGAACATGCCCAACCCGCTCCTCTTCCAAAAGCTCATTTTAGAACGACTAATGAAATGTTGGATGAATTTGCATTCTTGGGAGAGGAATTAGCTCGCAAATTGGTTATTGAAAACACCAATGCCTTGGCAGAAATCTTTGAACCCGTTGAGGTTGTTAAGGGTGACTTGTATACGCCTTTCATTGACAAGGCTGAAGAAACAGTTGCCGAGTTGACCTATAAGAAGGCCTTTGAGATTTATGGTAATCCGCTGCCAGATATCGTTGATTTGCGGATTGAAAAAGAACTAACCTCTATTCTGGGGAATGGATTTGCCGTGATTTATCTGGCTTCCCAGATGCTGGTGCAACGTTCCAATGAACGGGGCTACTTGGTTGGTTCTCGTGGGTCTGTTGGGTCCAGTTTTGTTGCGACCATGATTGGGATTACGGAGGTTAATCCTCTCTCTCCTCACTATGTCTGTGGTCAGTGTCAGTACAGTGAGTTTATCACAGATGGTTCGTACGGTTCAGGATTTGATATGCCCAATAAGGACTGTCCTAAATGTGGTCATAAACTCAGCAAAAATGGGCAGGATATTCCGTTCGAGACCTTCCTTGGATTTGATGGGGACAAGGTTCCCGATATTGATTTGAACTTCTCGGGAGAAGACCAGCCTAGTGCTCACTTGGATGTGCGTGATATCTTTGGTGAGGAATATGCCTTCCGTGCAGGAACGGTTGGTACGGTGGCTGCCAAGACTGCCTATGGTTTTGTCAAGGGCTATGAGAGAGATTATGGCAAGTTTTATCGTGATGCAGAGGTGGAACGTCTTGCCCAAGGTGCTGCCGGTGTCAAGCGGACAACAGGACAACACCCTGGGGGAATCGTTGTTATTCCTAACTACATGGATGTCTATGATTTTACGCCTGTCCAGTATCCAGCAGATGACGTGACAGCTGAATGGCAGACCACTCACTTTAACTTCCATGATATCGACGAGAACGTCCTCAAACTCGATGTACTGGGACATGATGATCCGACCATGATTCGGAAACTTCAGGACTTGTCTGGGATTGATCCTAATGAAATCCCTATGGATGACGAAGGCGTGATGGCCCTCTTTTCTGGGACTGATGTGCTAGGTGTGACTCCTGAACAAATCGGAACGCCGACGGGCATGCTGGGGATTCCTGAGTTTGGGACCAACTTTGTCCGAGGGATGGTCGATGAAACCCATCCGACGACTTTTGCAGAATTGCTTCAGTTGTCAGGGTTGTCTCACGGTACCGACGTTTGGCTGGGCAATGCCCAAGATTTGATTAAGCAAGGAATAGCGGACCTATCGACTGTTATCGGTTGTCGGGACGACATCATGGTTTACCTCATGCATGCTGGTCTCGAACCTAAGATGGCCTTTACCATCATGGAACGGGTACGTAAGGGATTGTGGCTCAAGATTTCCGAAGAGGAACGCAATGGCTACATTGAAGCCATGAAGGCTAATAAGGTGCCAGAGTGGTATATCGAGTCCTGTGGGAAAATTAAGTATATGTTCCCTAAGGCCCATGCGGCAGCCTACGTTATGATGGCCTTGCGTGTAGCTTACTTCAAGGTTCATCATCCCATTTATTATTACTGTGCTTACTTCTCAATCCGTGCTAAGGCTTTTGATATCAAGACCATGGGTGCGGGTTTGGATGCCATCAAACGCAGAATGGAAGAAATCTCTGAAAAACGGAAGAACAATGAGGCCTCTAATGTGGAGATTGACCTCTATACAACTCTTGAGATTGTCAATGAAATGTGGGAACGTGGTTTCAAGTTTGGGAAGTTAGACCTCTACCGTAGTGATTCGACTGAATTCATCATTGACGGAGATACACTGATTCCACCATTTGTAGCAATGGATGGTCTGGGAGAGAACGTTGCTAAGCAGTTGGTGCGAGCGCGTGAAGAGGGAGAATTCCTCTCTAAAACAGAACTACGCAAGCGTGGTGGACTCTCATCAACCTTGGTTGAAAAAATGGATGAAATGGGAATTCTGGGCAATATGCCAGAGGATAATCAGTTGAGTTTGTTTGATGAGTTGTTTTAAGGTCTTGGAGGAAAAAAGATGAAACTAAGAATTTTTGCGGAAGATAAGCCGGCTGAGAAAGTATTTGAATATCAATTAGAAATTGCTGATCAGACAATTCTTCTATCAACAGCACTCTTGTCAGGTTCCATTGCTTTAGCAGGATTATTCTCTGCTTTGAAAGAAAAATAAAAATAGAAAAGAGAAAACAACATGGTTTTACCAAATTTTAAAGAAAATCTAGAAAAATATGCGAAATTGTTGGTTGCGAACGGAATCAACGTGCAACCTGGTCACACTTTGGCTCTCTCTATCGATGTGGAGCAACGTGAGTTGGCTCACTTAATTGTCAAAGAAGCTTATGCTTTGGGTGCGCATGAGGTTATCGTTCAATGGACAGATGATGTCATTAACCGTGAGAAATTCCTCCATGCGCCAATGGAGCGTCTGGACAATGTGCCAGAATACAAGATTGCTGAGATGAACTATCTCTTGGAAAACAAGGCTAGCCGTCTTGGAGTTCGCTCATCTGATCCAGGTGCCTTGAACGGAGTGGATGCTAACAAGCTATCAGCTTCTGCTAAAGCTATGGGACTTGCTATGAAGCCAATGCGTATCGCAACTCAATCCAACAAGGTTAGTTGGACTGTAGCAGCCGCTGCTGGACTCGAGTGGGCTAAGAAAGTCTTTCCAAATGCTGCGAGCGATGAAGAAGCAGTCGATCTCCTTTGGGATCAAATCTTCAAAACTTGCCGAGTCTATGAAGAAGATCCTGTTAAGGCTTGGGAAGAGCATGCAGCTATTCTCAAGAGTAAGGCCGATATGCTCAATAAAGAACAATTTTCAGCCCTTCACTACTCAGCGCCAGGAACCGATTTGATCCTTGGCTTGCCGAAGAACCATGTTTGGGAATCAGCTGGTGCTATCAATGCACAGGGCGAAGGATTCTTGCCAAATATGCCGACAGAGGAAGTTTTCACAGCGCCTGACTTCCGTCGCGCAGATGGTTATGTCACTTCTACAAAACCGCTTAGCTATAACGGAAATATCATTGAAGGTATTAAGGTGACCTTTAAGGATGGACAAATCGTAGATATCACTGCTGAGAAGGGTGATCAAGTTATGAAAGATCTTGTATTTGAAAATGCGGGTGCGCGTGCCTTGGGTGAATGTGCCTTGGTACCGGATCCAAGCCCAATTTCTCAGTCAGGAATTACCTTCTTCAACACCCTCTTCGATGAGAATGCTTCAAATCACTTGGCTATTGGTGCAGCCTATGCGACTAGCGTCGTTGGTGGAGCAGAGATGAGTGAAGAAGAGCTTGAAGCTGCGGGACTTAACCTTTCAGATGTTCACGTAGACTTTATGATTGGTTCTAACCAAATGGATATCGATGGTATCCGTGAGGATGGGACACGTGTACCACTCTTCCGTAACGGAGATTGGGCAAATTAAGGAGATAATATGTTAGGAAGTATGTTCGTTGGTCTCCTAGTGGGATTTTTAGCAGGTACTCTAACCAATCGTGGAGAGCGAATGGGATGCTTTGGAAAAATGTTTCTCGGATGGATTGGTGCCTTTATAGGCCATTTGCTTTTTGGGACTTGGGGACCGATAATAGCAGGAACTGCCATTATTCCGGCAGTACTAGGTTCCATGATTGTCTTAGCGATTTTCTGGAGACGAGGAAGTTAATTTCCTAAATCTGATACTCAATGAAAATCAAAGAGCAAACTAGGAAACTAGCCGCAGGTTGCTCAAAGCACTGCTTTGAGGTTGCAGATAGAACTGACGAAGCCAGCTCAAAACACTGTTTTGAGGTTGCAGATAGAACTGACGAAGTCAGTAACCATACATACGGCAAGGCGACGTTGACGCGGTTTGAAGAGATTTTTGAAGAGTATGAAACGAAAAGGAGGTTGGTCATTGTACCAGCCTCCTTTTGAGTGTGATATAATAGTTCTATGAGATTAGATAAATTTTTAGTTGCCTGCGCTGTGGGGAGCCGGACAGAGGTCAAAAACTTGCTCAAGGCTGGGCGCGTGACGGTAAATGGTAAAAAAGAAAAGTCGGCTAAATTGCAGATTGATGAAGAAAGAGATGAGATTCGCTTTGATGGGCAAGTGTTGGAGTATGAAGAGTTTGTCTACTACATGATGAACAAGCCCCAAGGAGTTATCTCAGCGACTGAGGATCCCAAACATAGAACCGTTCTGGACTTGCTAGATGATATTGCTCGGAGCAAGGAAGTTTTCCCAGTAGGACGCTTGGATATTGACACGCATGGTCTTTTACTCTTGACCAATGATGGTCAGCTGGCTCATGCTCTTCTTTCGCCCAAGCGTCATGTGTACAAGACTTATCTGGCTCAGGTCAAGGGAATGATGACCCAAGAAGATGTGGAGACATTTGCCAAGGGAATTCCTCTTAAGGATTTTACCTGTCAGCCCGCTAAACTGGAGCTTGTGTCCATAGATACAGAAAAAAATCAAAGCCAAATCCGTGTGACCATTGCAGAAGGGAAGTTTCATCAGGTCAAGCGTATGGTGGGCTACTGTGGCAAGGAAGTAGTAGACTTGCAACGCTTGACTATGGGAACTCTAGTATTGGATGAGAACTTGCAGCGAGGAGAATGGCGTCGCTTGACCAAGGAAGAATTAGAGGTTCTCCTTGCAAGTATTGCTTAGTTTGGTTTGTTTTCGAAAAAGGTGAGGGAGAATGTCCTTGCCTTTTATGTTTTTCAGTTGCTTCCTTTGTGAAAAGAGTTATAATAGACTGTAGAATAAAAGGAGGAATCTATGAACGCGATTCAAGAATCATTTACTGATAAACTATTTGCCAATTATGAAGCAAATGTAAAATACCAAGCGATTGAAAATGCTGCCAGCCACAACGGAATTTTTGCAGCCCTAGAACGTCGCCAAAGCCATGTAGACAACACCCCTGTTTTCTCATTGGATTTGACCAAGGACAAGGTTACTAACCAGAAAGCATCTGGTCGTTGCTGGATGTTTGCAGCTCTCAACACCTTCCGCCACAAACTCATTTCACAATATAAATTGGAAAATTTTGAGTTGTCACAGGCCCACACCTTCTTCTGGGACAAGTATGAGAAATCCAACTGGTTCTTGGAGCAAGTCATTGCGACTGCAGACCAAGATTTGACGAGCCGTAAGGTTAAATTCCTACTCCAAACTCCACAACAAGATGGCGGTCAATGGGATATGGTCGTTTCTCTCTTTGAGAAATATGGTGTCGTTCCTAAGTCTGTTTATCCAGAGTCAGTTTCATCTAGCAGCAGTCGTGAGCTAAATGCCATTCTCAACAAATTGCTTCGTCAAGATGCTCAAATCTTGCGTGACTTGCTTGCTTCTGGCGCAGACCAAGCGACTGTTCAAGCTAAGAAAGAAGATCTTTTGCAAGAAATCTTTAACTTTCTTGCTATGTCTTTAGGACTTCCACCACGTAAATTTGACTTTGCTTATCGTGATAAGGATAACAACTACCAAAGCGAAAAGGGCATCACACCACAAGAGTTTTACAAGAAATATGTCAATCTTCCTCTAGAAGACTATGTTTCTGTTATCAATGCTCCAACTGCTGACAAGCCTTACGGCCAATCTTACACAGTTGAGATGTTGGGAAATGTGGTTGGCAGCCGTGCAGTTCGCTACATCAACGTACCGATGGAGCGCTTGAAAGAATTGGCGATTGCTCAAATGCAAGCAGGTGAGACTGTTTGGTTTGGTTCAGATGTCGGTCAGCTCAGCAACCGTAAAGCTGGAATCCTTGCGACAGATGTTTATGACTTTGAATCAAGCATGGACATTAAACTCACTCAAGACAAGGCTGGACGTTTGGACTACAGCGAAAGCTTGATGACCCACGCTATGGTCTTGACAGGTGTTGATTTGGATGAAAATGGCAAATCAACCAAGTGGAAGGTTGAAAACTCATGGGGAGACAAGGTTGGTACCGATGGTTACTTTGTTGCCTCAGACGCTTGGATGGACGAATACACATACCAAATCGTTGTCCGTAAGGAATTGCTGACAGCAGAAGAACAAGCTGCCTATGAAGCAGAACCAATTGTACTCGCACCTTGGGATCCAATGGGAGCCTTGGCCGAATAAAAGTATAGAAAAAAGGAATCAGATTTTAGAACCTGATTCCTTTTAAGTTGCTTGATTACATGATGTGAAGAACATGTGCCACAATACCCACTGCGAAGAGTGCAAGGATAATAGTGATTGGAGATACTTTTTTCTTAAGCAAGTACATGCAAAGGAGAGTAAGGAGTAGTCCTGATAGTCCAGGGATCAACATATCCAAGTTTTGTTGGAAAGTAGTAACTTTTTCAGGTGTTTGAGACAATCCTTGTCCTACTTGTGCGAATGCTTCTTGGATACCTTTAGATCCTTCTGGCAATTTATCCCAATGGATATAAGCTTTTTCATCTAGTTGAACTTTGGCAACATCGAAAGCAAATTTAATATTTACCCAACGTTGAACAAGGACAGCAAGAATGAACATACCAAGGATAGAAGCTCCTTTAGTGATGTCTTGAAGGATACCGCCAGACATATCTTTAGTGATTTCTGATCCAGCCTTGTATCCAATCTCTTGTGTATACCACAAGAATGACATACGAATCAAGTTCCAAAGAACGAAGAAGAGGATTGGACCTAAGATATTACCAGTAAGGGCAAGTGAAGCACCGAGTGATCCAAGGATTGGGCGTACTGTAAACCAGAATACTGGGTCACCGATACCAGCAAGAGGTCCCATCATACCGATTTTAACCCCTTGGATAGCAGCGTCATCAATTTCAACACCGTTAGCACGTTCTTCTTCAAGTGCAAGAGTAACCCCCATGATTGGAGCGGCTACGTATGGGTGAGTGTTGAAGAACTCAAGATGGCGTTCAAGAGCAGCGATTTGATCTTCTTTTTTAGTGTAGAGTTTTTTAAGAGCTGGAATTAATGAGTAAGCCCAACCCAAGTTTTGCATACGTTCATAGTTCCAAGAACCTTGTAAGAAAGTTGAACGCCACCAAACTTTTTTACGATCTGATTTAGTTAATTGAAGTTTTTCAGTCATGATGTTTTCAGTCCTTTCTTATCTTAGTAGTCTTCTAGGATATCGCCGATTGGGTCGTTAGAAGTTGCGGCTCCACCGCCACCGTTTCCACCAGTTTTAGAAAGGTGAAGGTAGATAAGAGCGATAGCAACACCGATAGCACCAAATCCGATTAGAGTAATATCTGACACGGCAGCAAGCACGAAACCGATAGCGAAGAATGGCCATACTTCACGAGTTGCCATCATGTTGATAACCATAGCGTAACCAACGGCAACGACCATACCACCACCGATAGCCATACCATCTTTGAGCCAATCAGGCATAGCATTTAGAATGCTTTGTACTGTTTCAGTTGGTACCATTAGAAGGAGTGCTGCAGGGACTGCAATACGAAGACCTTGAAGAAGAAGTGCGATAAAGTGAGCACGCTCAACTGCTTTGAAGTCACCTTTTTTAGCAGAAGCATCAGCAGTGTGAACCAATCCGACAGAGAGTGTACGGACAATCATAGTCAAGAATAGACCAGCAACTGCAAGAGGGATAGCAACCGCTTGGGCAACACCGATACCTGTCTTAGTAAAGTCGCCACCAAGAACCATGATAATGGCAGCAGCAACAGAAGCAAGAGCAGCGTCAGGAGCTACGGCAGCTCCGATGTTAGCCCAACCAAGGGCGATCATTTGAAGAGAACCACCAAGGATAATCCCTGCTTCAAGGTTACCAGTAACAAGACCGATAAGGGTACAAGCTACGATTGGTTGATGGAATTGGAACTGGTCGAGGATACCTTCAAGACCTGCTAGGAAGGCTACAACGACTACTAAAACCATAGAAATAATAGACATCTTTAAAATCCTTTCATAAAATCGATTATTGCACGTTTGCTTTGTTGATCAAGTCAAACAAATCTTTTTTGGTGTCGTTTGGTACTTTACGTACATCAAATTCAACACCAAGGTCACGCATTTTTTCAAATGTAGCAACGTCTTCTTTATCCATAGACAAAACGTTGTTAACCATTGTTTTACCAGTTGAGTGAGCCATTGATCCAACATTAAGAGTTTTGATTGGCACGCCACCTTCGATAGCACGAAGGGCATCTTGAGGTGTTTCAAACAAGATAAGGGCATGTGTTCCTCCGAAGCGAGGATCTTTTGCAACGTCGATTAGTTTTTGGATAGGAACAACATTTGCTTTCACTTTACCTGGAGCTGCTTGTTTAATCAATTCTTTACGTAATTCGTCTTTAGCTACGTTATCTGAAGCAACGATGATACGATCTGCTTTTGAATCTGGAGTCCAAGCAGTTGCAACTTGACCGTGAAGTAAACGAGTGTCTAGACGGGCAAGGTTGATTTTGAGTTTACCGTCTCCGATGACAGTTCCTTCTGGAATAGCAGCTTGGGCAACTGGAGCAGCTGCAGCGCTTGCTACTTCCTCAACTGGGTTTAGCTCTTCTGGAAGAGCTTTGATGCCATCTTTGGCTTCTTTAATGATATTAGCAGCGACTTTTTCTACACCTGCAGCAGCGTCCATGAGGCGCTCTGTGTAGGCTTGAATTAACATCGGTAAGTTAAGTCCTGTGATGATGGCAAACTTACGCTCAGGATTTTCTCCCATCACGCGGCTAGCTTGGTTAAATGGAGATCCACTCCAAAGGTCAGCCAAAACTAGAACCTCATCTTCTGCGTCAAATGCAGCAACAGCGTTATTAAACTTAGCGTATAAATCATCAGGACCTTCATTTGGCATAAAGGTTACAACTTGAACCTTTTCTTGTTCACCAAAGATCATAGATCCTGACTGATGAATACCCGCAGCAAATTCGCCGTGGCTCGCAATAATGATTCCGATACTCATTATTGTCATTCCTCCTTTTTTGTTTTAGTTTTCGTTTAAGAAAACTTTAAGACTTTTTAAGTATAAACCGTTTTCATCTAAAAATCAACTATTTATCATAAAATAATTAAAAAGATTACATCTGAAAATATTGATATATTGAGTTTTAGAGAAGTTTTTTTGAATCCTTATTTAAAAATTTAATATAAAAAAGTTGGAAGCGTATTCCAACTTTTAAAATAGGTTTTTATTAGATTAGTGGGTGAAGTCGAGTACCATACGTCCTTGAATTTGACCTTTTTCCATTTCGTCGAAAATTGCCACAGCATCTTCTATTGGACGTTTTTGAACAACTGGAACTACCAAACCTTCAGCACCGAATTGGAAGGCTTCTTCCAAGTCTTTACGAGTTCCAACGAGAGAACCGATGACTTGGATTCCATCTAGAACAGTTTTCACGATGCTGAGTTCCATCATTTCAGAAGGAAGACCAACAGCGACTACGCGACCACCGGCACGAACTGAGTCAACAGCCTGGTTGAAGGCAACTTTAGACACAGCAGTTACGACAGCTGAATGAGCTCCACCATCTGTTTTTTCCTTGATGAGTCCAGGTACATCTTCAACTTCTAGGCCGTTAATAACAATGTCAGCACCTACTTCTTTTGCAAGGGCAAGTTTGTCGTTATTGATATCAACGGCGATGACATGAGCATTGAATACTTTTTTAGCATATTGAACAGCCAGGTTACCAAGTCCACCAGCACCGTAAAGAACAACCCATTGACCTGGTTCAACTTTTGCTTCTTTTATAGCTTTATAGGTTGTTACACCAGCACATGTGATAGAAGAGGCTTGGGCTGGATCAAGTCCGTCAGGAACTTTAACAGCATAGTCTGCAGTTACAATACATTGTTCAGCCATACCACCATCTACCGAGTAGCCAGCATTTTTCACTGTACGGCAAAGGGTTTCGCGACCAGTTGTACAGTATTCGCAAGTGCCACATCCTTCAAAGAACCAAGCAACGCTGACACGGTCGCCAACTTTAAGACTCTTAACATCTGGTGCAATCTCTTTAACGATACCAACACCTTCGTGTCCAAGAACACGTCCTGGTACCTGACCGAAGTCGCCATGAGCAACGTGAAGGTCAGTGTGGCAAACACCACAGTATTCAATTTCTACAAGTGCTTCCCCAGTTTCAAGTGGACGGAGTACTTTTTCTTCAATAGCAACACCAGTGCTTTCTGGATTTACAACAACAGCTTTCATAGCTATCCTCCTTGATATTGACCGAGAACAGGGACAACGGGACTGGATTGATTTTGTGTCAACAGAGTCGAGTGTGACGAGCTCTCTTGTATTTATATGTGAAGTATATCACAAAAGAAAGCCTTTTCCAAGGTTTTGGAGGCAAAAAATAGAACAATCGATTAACTGGTTGATGAGACTGTGAAAAGAGCACAAAGACCAGCTTGCAAGCTGGTCAGAATGGACTATAAGAATAAATCTTGCAGGGTTTTGGCAACCCCGTCTTGGTCATTTGTCAAGGAAATTTGCTCATCTGCATAGGGGAGTAGCTCTGGGTTGGCATTTTTCATTGCATAACCTTTCCCAGCAAAAGCTAGCATTTCGGTATCATTGTGTTCATCTCCAAAGGCAATCAAATCCTTTTTATCGCGGTTCATTACCTTGAGCAAGTAGTCCAAAGCAAAGGCCTTATTAACTCCTTTTGGTGTACACTCAAGGATATTGAGCGGACCTCCCCAGGTATTAATAGAAAGTTGATGCTGGTAGAAGGTGTTCATTTCTTTTGCCAAGGCATATTTGTCACTGGCTCTAGTCTGCAACAGAATGCAGTTAGGATTCTTGGTTACCAACTCTGGCTGAAATTGATCTTCAGGATGGAAAGATTCTACACCAAATAGTTTGGGATTGGCAATTTCTTCATTAGGATTTGTAATGTAGAATTTTTTACGATATTCTCCAGCGATAAAATCGGCTTGAATGTCCTCTGAACGTTGAACCATGTCTAAAAGATATTTTTTGTCTACCGTCAAACACTTTTCAAAATCCCAAACTTGGTCTGGTAAATGAGTAAGGGAGCCGTTGAAATTAATCATAGGAGTGTCTAAGCCTAGTTCACGGTAAAAATCTTTTGACATTCGGTAAGGGCGCCCTGTCGTAATAATAACTTGATGGCCTTTTTCAGCAACTTTTTTGATGGTTTTTTTGGTAAAGTCAGAAATTTGACTGTCTGAGTTGAGCAGGGTTCCATCCAGGTCAACTGCAATAATTTTTTTCGTCATAGGGACCTTTCTAGTGTCTTTTCAGATAAGATGTCTTCTATTATAACAGAAAGCAGGCAGAAAAGCAGATTCCAAACAAAAAATGAAATTGGATCAATTTCTTAAATAAATCAAACAAAGATATTGAAAAAGTGAATGATAAATGATATAATTCTATTATTGTTCGTAAAAATTAAAAGGAGATTAATAATGGACAAATTATTTAAACTAAAAGAGAACGGTACAGACGTTCGTACAGAGGTTCTCGCTGGTTTAACAACCTTCTTTGCAATGAGTTATATTCTCTTTGTAAACCCACAAATTCTTTCGCAAACAGGAATGCCTGCTCAAGGTGTCTTCCTAGCGACGATCATTGGTGCAGTAGCAGGTACCTTGATGATGGCCTTCTATGCTAACTTACCTTATGCCCAAGCGCCAGGTATGGGTCTTAACGCCTTCTTTACATTTACAGTCGTATTTGGACTCGGTTATTCTTGGCAACAAGCCCTAGCTATGGTCTTCATCTGTGGGATTATCTCATTGATTATTACCTTGACAAATGTTCGTAAAATGATCATTGAATCGATTCCAAATGCTCTTCGCTCAGCTATTTCAGCTGGTATCGGTGTCTTCCTTGCCTATGTAGGGATTAAGAATGCTGGACTTTTGAAATTTACGATTGATCCAGGTAACTATACTGTTGTAGGAGAAGGGGCTGACAAAGCTCAAGCGACGATTGCAGCAAACTCTTCAGCAGTTCCAGGCTTGGTCAGCTTTAATAATCCAGCTGTTTTGGTGGCTCTTGCAGGACTTGCTATCACAATCTTCTTTGTCATTAAAGGGATTAAAGGGGGAATTATCCTTTCTATCTTGACAACAACTATTCTTGCTATTGCAGTTGGTTTGGTAGATTTGTCTAGTATCGATTTTGCTAATAACCATGTTGGTGCAGCCTTTGAAGACTTGAAGACAGTTTTTGGTGCAGCTCTTGGTTCAGAAGGTTTGGGAGCTTTGATTTCAGATACAGCTCGCTTGCCTGAAACTCTGATGGCTATTCTTGCCTTTTCATTGACAGATATTTTTGATACAATTGGTACCTTGATCGGTACAGGTGAAAAAGTTGGTATCGTAGCGACAAATGGTGAAAATCATCAATCAGCTAAGTTGGACAAGGCTCTTTATTCAGACTTGATTGGTACTTCAATTGGTGCTATCGCTGGTACTTCAAACGTAACGACTTATGTTGAGTCTGCTGCTGGTATTGGTGCAGGTGGACGTACTGGTTTGACAGCCTTGGTTGTAGCTATCTGTTTTGCGATCTCAAGCTTCTTTAGTCCACTTCTAGCGATTGTACCAACAGCCGCTACAGCTCCAATCTTGATTATCGTTGGGATTATGATGTTGGCTAGCTTGAAAAATATCCATTGGGACGATATGTCTGAAGCGGTTCCTGCTTTCTTCACATCTATCTTTATGGGATTCAGCTACTCTATCACTCAAGGGATTGCAGTTGGTTTCTTGACTTACACTTTGACTAAGCTTGTCAAAGGTCAAGCTAAAGATGTTCATGTAATGATTTGGATTTTGGATGCCTTGTTTATCCTTAACTACATCAGCATGGCCTTATAATAGGATAACCCAGGGGGAATTTCCCCCTTTTTTAATACAAAGGAGATAGGTGATGAAAGAGAAAAGTATCTGGAAAGAATTATTGAATCGTGCAGGTTGGCTGTTAATCTTTCTGCTAGCGACAATTTTATATCAGATTCCTATAGGGGTTACTGCTATTTTAACCTTAAGAGAAGTACCGCTATTACAGTCAGGACTGATAGTTGCTGGTATTTCGATTGTGGTTCTGGTGCTATTTATTATTGGAGCTCGTAAAACGCAATTAGCAAGTTTTAATTTTTCTTTTTTTAGAGCGAAGGATTTGGCACGTTTGGGCTTGAGTTATTTAGTTATTATCGGGTCAAATATACTTGGTTCTATCTTGTTACAACTGTCAAATGAGACGACAACAAGTAACCAGTCTCAGATTAACGATATGGTTCAGAATAGTTCTCTGATTTCCAGTTTCTTCTTACTGGCCTTGCTTGCTCCGATTTGTGAGGAAATCTTGTGCCGTGGGATTATTCCTAAAAAGATTTTCCGAGGAAAAGAGAACTTGGGATTTGTAGTCGGTACGATTGTGTTTGCTTTATTGCATCAACCAAGTAATTTACCTTCTTTATTGATTTATGGAGGTATGTCGATTGTTCTATCTTGGACGGCTTACAAAACCCAACGTTTGGAAATGTCTATCTTGCTTCACATGATTGTTAATGGGGTAGCCTTCTGTTTATTGGCTCTTGTGGTGATCATGAGTCGGACATTAGGGATTTCTGTTTAAGATTTTTGACAATTGCTTACTTGTTTCTACTGGGAAAAAGATGAATGCAATCGTGTCCATCTTTTTCTTTTTATGGTAAAATAGAGAAATAATATGATGAAAAACCTTGAGGGAGTGACCGATATGTCAAGTAAAGCCAATCATTCAAAGACATCTATTTGCGGAATTATTAATGTAACCCCAGACTCCTTTTCGGACGGTGGTCAATTTTTTGCTCTTGAGCAGGCACTCCAGCAGGCTCGTAAATTGATAGCAGAAGGGGCTAGTATGATCGATATCGGCGGAGAATCGACTCGGCCTCGGCCGGGAAGTAGCTATGTTGAGATAGAAGAGGAAATCCAGCGTGTTGTTCCAGTGATTAAAGCGATTCGCAAGGAAAGTAATGTCCTCATTTCCATTGATACTTGGAAAAGTCAGGTGGCAGAGGCTGCTTTGGCTGCTGGTGCCAATCTAGTCAATGATATCACTGGTCTTATGGGTGATGAGAAAATGGCTCATGTGGTTGCTAAGGCTGGAGCGAAAGTAGTCATTATGTTTAATCCAGTTATGGCGCGACCTCAGCACCCTAGCGCGCTCATATTTCCTCATTTTGGTTTTGGACAAGCTTTTACAGAGGAAGAGTTAGCTGACTTTGAAACATTGCCAATCGAAGAGTTGATGGAGACTTTCTTTGAACGAGCACTAGCGAGAGCAAATCAAGCTGGAATTGCACAAGAAAACATCCTGCTGGATCCAGGAATCGGCTTTGGTCTGACCAAGAAAGAAAATCTGCTTCTTTTACGGGACTTGGATACACTACATCAGAAGGGGTATCCAATCTTTCTTGGAGTGTCGCGCAAGAGGTTTGTAATCAATATCCTTGAAGAAAATGGCTTTGAAGTCAATCCTGAGACAGAACTTGGTTTCCGTAATCGAGATACGGCTTCGGCTCATGTAACTAGTATCGCTGCGAGACAGGGTGTAGAAGTGGTGCGCGTGCATGACGTAGCTAGTCACAGGATGGCAGTTGAAATTGCCTCCGCTATTCGTCTGGCTGATGAAGCGGAAAATTTAGATTTAAAACAATATAAATAAGATGAAAGAAATTCAAAACAATCAGTGGATTGCTAACTACCGGACGGACCAACCGCATTTTGGCTTGGAACGAATGGAGGAACTATTAGCTTTGCGTGGCAATCCCCATCTCAAACTCAAGGTCATCCATATCGGAGGGACCAATGGCAAGGGTTCGACCATTGCTTTTTTGAAAAAGATGCTAGAAAAGCTAGGGCTGAGAGTTGGCGTGTTTAGCTCGCCCTATCTCATTCATTATACAGACCAGATTAGCATCAATGGGGAATCTATCCCAGAGGCTAGACTAGAAGCCCTCATGGCAGACTATCAGTCTTTGCTTGAGGGGGAATCGGCTGCCAATTTGGAGGGGACAACTGAGTTTGAGATTATCACAGCCATAGCCTATGACTACTTTGCTTCAGAGCAAGTAGATGTGGCTATCATGGAAGTCGGCATGGGTGGGCTTTTAGATAGTACCAATGTCTGTCAGCCCATTTTGACAGGAATTACGACTATTGGACTGGATCATGTGGCCCTACTTGGTGATACCTTGGAAGCCATAGCAGAGCAGAAGGCAGGTATTATCAAACAAGGGATTCCCTTGGTGACAGGTCATATTGTTCCTGAAGCCTTGACTGTGATAGACTCTATTGCAGAGGCTAAAAATGCGCCGAGACTTGCCTATGGGAGTGATTACCAGGTTCGTCATCAAGAAAGCGTGGTAGCGGGCGAAGTCTTTGACTATACAAGTGTTGTCAGACAAGGTCGCTTCCAGACTGGCCTGCTTGGTTTGTACCAAATAGAGAATGCTGGGATGGCTATAGCTTTACTTGATAATTATTGTCAAGAAGATGGTCGAGAGCAAGCAAGCAATCACTTGCTGACTCAAGCCTTGGAAGAAACAAGTTGGCCAGGGCGTTTGGAAATCGTGTCAAGAGAACCCTTGATGATTTTGGATGGAGCCCACAATCCCCATGCTATCAAGGCTTTATTGACAACCTTGCAAGAACGCTTTGCGGATTATCGTAAGGAAATCCTCTTTACTTGTATCAAAACCAAGGCTTTGGAGGATATGTTAGACTTGCTGGGGGCCATGCCAGATACCGAGCTTACTCTGACACATTTTGACGATAGTCGGGCGACTGATGAAAGCGTGCTGGAAGAGGCAGCTAAGTCTAGAAATCTCAGCTACCAAGATTGGCAGGATTTTCTAGAGCAGAAATTGACAGATAAAAAAGAAGAGAAAAAAACAGTTAGGATTGTCACAGGTTCCTTGTATTTCTTGAGCCAAGTGAGAGCCTATCTGATGGAGAGGAAGAACGAAAATGGATACACAAAAGATTGAAGCAGCTGTAAAAATGATTATCGAGGCTGTAGGAGAGGACGCTAATCGCGAGGGCTTGCAGGAAACACCTGCTCGTGTCGCTCGTATGTACCAAGAGATTTTTTCAGGTCTTGGTCAAACAGCGGAGGAACATTTGTCAAAATCTTTTGAGATTATTGACGATAATATGGTGGTAGAAAAGGATATCTTTTTCCATACCATGTGTGAACACCACTTTCTACCATTTTATGGGAGAGCGCATATTGCCTATATTCCAGATGGTCGTGTGGCAGGTTTGTCTAAGCTAGCCCGTACGGTTGAAGTTTATTCTAAAAAGCCACAAATTCAAGAACGATTGAATATCGAAGTGGCCGATGCCTTGATGGACTATCTAGGTGCTAAAGGAGCCTTTGTTGTCATTGAGGCGGAACATATGTGTATGAGCATGCGAGGTATCAGAAAACCAGGCACTGCAACCTTGACGACAGTAGCTCGTGGTCTATTTGAAACAGATAAGGACCTCCGAGATCAGGCTTATCGTTTAATGGGACTGTAAAAAAATCCGCTTTGGGCGGATTTTTCTAGAAAGGAATCATTATGGATCAACTACAGATTAAGGATTTGGAAATTTTTGCCTATCATGGTCTTTTTCCTAGTGAGAAAGAATTGGGGCAGAAGTTTGTCGTTTCAGCCATCTTATCTTATGATATGACCAAGGCGGCTACAGACTTGGATTTGACAGCCTCTGTCCATTACGGAGAATTGTGTCAGCAGTGGACGTCTTGGTTTCAGGAAACAACTGAGGACCTGATTGAAACGGTAGCCTATAAATTGGTAGAACGTACCTTTGAGGCTTATCCTCTTGTCCAAGAGATTGAGTTGGAATTGAAAAAGCCTTGGGCGCCAGTGCATTTGCCACTAGATACTTGTTCGGTGACCATCCATCGCCGCAAGCAACGGGCCTTTATCGCCCTAGGAAGCAATATGGGGGATAAGCAAGCAAACTTGGAGCAAGCCATTGACAAACTGCGAGCTCGTGGCATCCATATTCTTAAAGAGTCCAGTGTCTTAGCGACGGAGCCTTGGGGTGGAGTGGAGCAAGATAGCTTTGCTAATCAAGTGGTTGAGGTGGAAACCTGGCTACCAGCACCAGTCTTGTTAGAAACCTTGTTAGCTATTGAGGCAGAAATGGGACGGGTGAGAGAAGTGCATTGGGGACCTCGTTTGATTGATTTGGACTTACTCTTTGTGGAGGACCAGACCATTTACACAGACGACCTCATCTTGCCCCATCCTTACATAGCAGAACGCCTGTTTGTTCTTGAGTCTCTACAAGAAATTGCGCCTCATTTTATCCATCCGACATTAAAGCAACCTATTCGCAACTTGTATGATGCTTTGAAAAAATAGAAAAACTCTAGTTTTCAGTTACTTGTAACTGAAGACTAGAGTTTTTATACTCTTCGAAAATCTCTTCAAACCACGTCAGCGTCGCCTTACCGTATATATGGTTACTGACTTCGTCAGTTTCATCTGCAACCTCAAAACGGTGCTTTGAGGGTGTGGCTAGCTTCCTAGTTTGCTCTTTGATTTTCCTTGAGTATTAAAATAGGTCATTTTCTTCTGGGAGGAGGATAGTCTCTCTACCATCCATGTCTAAAACCAAGACTCTCGGGGGATAAAGAGGGTCGAAAGGGTGGTTAAAGTCAAAATCAATGGCTGTAGGGAGGTGTTGACTTGAAAAGTGGAAGGTAATTTTTCCTTGGTTATTGAGCAATTGAAACTCGAGTTCCTCCTCCAATTCAAAGACATTTTTTAAGAAGTGGTCGATGATATACCAAAAAGAGTCAATAACATCATCAGGCAAGCTGGTAACAATGCCAAAACTAGCCGACCGCATCTGGGTATTGGTAAAAGCCATATTTCTGCCCCCCTTTCTTTTCCATTATCATACAGCAAATAGGATTAAAAATCAAGAAAAGGTGATTTTTTCTTCATAAACATAGCTTCCTATGAAATTTTTTCAAATAATCTTCAAAAAAAGCTTGAAAGTGTTTACAAATAGTGATAAAATGGAATAAGTAGAATCATGAAAACGAAATTTTCATACCGTCTCTTTTTTAGAGTCTCGTGAGGTATGATATAGAAAGGAAATGGAATGAATACAGACGATACAGTAACGATTTATGATGTCGCCCGTGAAGCAGGGGTTTCAATGGCGACGGTTAGCCGTGTAGTTAATGGCAATAAAAATGTAAAAGAGAATACTCGTAAAAAAGTGCTTGAGGTGATTGATCGTTTGGATTACCGTCCAAATGCCGTGGCGCGTGGTCTTGCAAGTAAAAAGACAACTACTGTCGGTGTCGTGATTCCAAATATCACCAATGGTTATTTCTCAACGCTTGCCAAAGGGATTGATGATATTGCTGAAATGTACAAGTATAATATCGTTCTTGCTAATAGTGATGAGGATGATGATAAGGAAGTTTCAGTTGTCAATACCCTGTTTTCTAAGCAAGTGGATGGTATCATCTTTATGGGGTACCACTTGACTGAAAAAATTCGTTCAGAGTTTTCTCGTTCTCGAACACCAGTTGTTCTTGCAGGAACTGTGGATGTAGAACATCAGCTTCCAAGTGTCAATATTGACTACAAACAAGCAACGATTGATGCAGTAACCTACCTTGCTAAAGAAAATGAGCGCATTGCTTTCGTTAGCGGTCCACTAGTGGATGATATCAATGGTAAGGTTCGTTTGGTTGGCTACAAGGAAGCCTTGAAAAAAGCAGGGATTTCTTATAGCGAAGGATTGGTATTTGAGTCTAAATACACTTATGAAGATGGCTATGCCTTGGCAGAACGCTTGATTTCATCAAATGCAACTGCAGCAGTTGTAACAGGTGATGAGTTGGCAGCAGGTGTCTTGAACGGCCTTGCTGATAAGGGTGTGTCAGTACCAGAAGAGTTTGAAATCATTACTAGTGATGATTCACAGGTCTCTCGCTTTACTCGTCCAAACTTGACCACTATTGCCCAACCTCTTTATGACCTTGGTGCTATTAGTATGCGTATGTTGACTAAGATTATGCACAAGGAAGAGTTGGAAGAACGTGAAGTTCTCTTACCTCATGGTTTGACAGAACGCCGCTCAACACGAAAACGTAAATAGAAAAAATCAGGGAATCGTGAAGATTTCCTGATTTGTTTTTAGAGAAGAGACTTACCCTTCCATATAGTCTTTCAAAGCCTGTCCTGTTAGTCCGGCATTGAGGGCAATGAGGAGCTTTAGGCGGGCTTTTTGGGCGTTGAGTTCTTTAACAAAGAAGACACCAGATTTTTGCAACTGCACGCCCCCGCCCTGGTAGGCATAAACAGGTTCCGCAATACCGTTAAAGCATCGTGAAACAAGGGCGACTGGGATTCCTTGTTGCAGAAGGCTTTCTAATTTTTGAGCCGTTTCTTTGGGAACATTACCAGCCCCGAAGGCTTGGATAATCAAACCGTCCAATTGTTCCAAATCCAGCATATCAATTAGCTCATCTGTCATACCAGCATAAGCCGAGATGATAGGGACCAATCCTTGTATGTGATCAAGGTCAAAGCGAACACGAGGTTCAGCTGTTTTGAAGTAGAGGATTTCCCGCTTCGTAATCAGACCAAGTGGCCCATGTGTTGGGGTCTGGAAGGTGCCGACGTTGGTCGTATGCGTTTTGGTAACATACTTGGCAGCATGGATTTCATCGTTCATAACAACCAAAACCCCTTTGTCCGCAGCCCTGTCATCGCTAGCCACCCGTAAAGCACTCAGATAGTTATAAACACCGTCGCTGCCGAGTTCGTTAGAGCTACGCATGGCCCCTGTTAGAACGATAGGCATATGGGGAACTTCCATGGTATCAAGGAAATAGGCTGTTTCCTCTAAAGTATCGGTCCCGTGTGTGATTACCACTCCATCGTAGTTAGCAGCTTCCTCTTTGATTTTTTGGTAGAGGGCCAGCATATGCTTGGGTTGGATATGAGGGCTTGGCAGGTTAAAAAAGTCCAAGTCGTGGACATGGATTCCTTCAAGAGGATTGGACACATGGTTCATGGGATTATCTGAACTCGTCACAACAGCGCCAGAAGCATCGGCTTGCATGGAAATAGTCCCACCCGTATGTAAAACAAGGATTTTCTTAGGCATGATTTACTCACTCTTTCTGAAATGTGGTATAATCATTGTATCACAAAAGGGGAGATTGGGATAGGATGGAAGTCAAAGCGGTTTTTTTTGATATCGATGGAACCTTGGTCAACGATCGCAAGAGTGTTTTGAAATCCACTAAGGACGCGATTAAAATCGTCAAAGAGCAAGGGGTACTTGTCGGCGTAGCGACAGGTCGAGGACCTTTTTTTGTTAAGGAATTGATGGACGATTTGGATCTGGACTTTGCGGTAACTTACAATGGCCAGTATATCTTTAATAAAGACAGAGTCTTGTTTACGAGCCCTATTTCCAAGTTACATTTGCGCCAGCTCATTACTTATGCTAAAAAAGAGGGTAAGGAGATTGCTCTAGGGACCAAGGATGCCATGTTAGGTTCTAAAATCATGTCCTTTGGTTTGGGTTCTTTTTCCCAACGAATCAGTCGCTTCGTTCCCTCTGTTTTAACTCGGACGGTGAGTCATTCCTTTAATCGTATGGTCAGCAAGGTTGTTCCCCAAAAGGAAGAAGATCTGCTTCATCTGATCAATCAGCCTATCTACCAAGTTTTGATGCTGATGACGCCAGAAGAATCTGAGAAGGCGGCAGCTGATTTTGAAGATTTGAAATTGACACGTAGCAATCCTTTTGCAGCGGATGTCATCAATCAAGGAAACTCTAAATTGGAAGGTATTCGCCGAGTTGGAAAAGAATATGGCTTTGACCTCAACCAAGTCATGGCCTTTGGTGACTCCGATAACGATCTTGAAATGCTGGCAGGCGTTGGGATGTCGGTTGCTATGGGAAATGGTAGTAGCAGTGTCAAGGAAGTTGCCAAGCACATTACCACTAGCAATCAACAAGACGGAATCCACAAGGCACTGGAACATTTTGGTGTTTTGGCTTCAGAAAAAGTCTTTGTCAGCCGTGATTATCATTTCAATAAGGTCAAGACCTTCCACCACATGATGGATGAACGGACCCAAGAAGAACCTCGAGCTTGGGATTTAGAAGGTGCAACCCACAGGGCTGGCTTTAAAATAGAAGAATTGGTAGAGTTTGTTCGAGCTGCCAGTCCTTCTGAAGAGGACTTTGGTCAAGCTCTATCGCAACTTCATCAAGCTCTTGATAAGGCGGCCGATAAAGTGGCTAAGAAGACGCCTGCTCAGCAAGATTTGATAGGTCAGGTAGATGCCCTGATTGACACGCTTTACTTTACCTACGGTAGTTTTGTCTTGATGGGGGTGGACCCAGAACGTATTTTTGATATCGTCCATCAGGCTAATATGGGGAAAATTTTCCCAGATGGCAAGGCTCACTTTGATCCAGTGACCCATAAAATCTTAAAACCAGATGATTGGGAAGAAAAATATGCTCCAGAACCTGCTATTAAAAAGGAACTGCAGCGCCAGCTCAAGGCTTACGAACGCCATAAAGAGAGAAATAATACTCAATGAAAATCAAAGAGCAAACTAGGAAACTAGCCGCAGGCTGCTCAAAGCACTGCTTTGAGGTTGTAGATAGAACTGACGAAGTCAGCTCAAAACACTGTTTTGAGGTTGTAGATAGAACTGACGAAGTCAGTAACATATATATACGGCAAGGCGACGTTGACGTGGTTTGAATTTGATTTTCGAAGAGTATAAATAGTAAACAAAAAGGAGCGCTGAGCTCCTTTTCTTCGTGACTATAGGGTTTTTTCTTGTTCTCTCACAACCAGCAAATCAACCTTAGCATGGCGGAGGATGTATTCAGATGAAGAGCCGACCAAGAGGCGTTCAAAGGCGTTGAGACCAGTTGCGCCAACAAGGATGAGGTCCACTTCCTCAGCATCGGGAATAGTACGTGCCAAGAGGGTTTTTGGATTTCCCATTTCAATGACGATATGAACATCTGCCACACCAGCATCTCTTGCACGTTTTTCGTACTCTTTCATCAGACTTTCAGCGTCGACTTGGAGTTCTTCGTAAACTTCAGCATCAAAGGTGGATACGCTTTGGAGAGCGCGTGTGTCAATGACATGTGCGATGGTGAGTTTAGCGTCGTTTCGTAGAGCAGAATGAACTCCCTTGACAAAAGCCAAGTCCGCTTCTTTAGAACCATCGATTGCGACCATGATATTTTGGTAACGTTGTGCCATAATGAAACCTCCTGAAATTTTCTTACTATAATTGTAAACCTTTTCACTATAGAAGTAAAGCAAAAAAGGTATTTTTTAAAAGAATATTAGCGCTTAAAATCTATATAAATATATGATAAAATAAAAGAAAGGATAGCAGGAAAGAAGTGAAGGGGGGAGAATGATGAAAAACGCTTTTCAAAAATCAAATTTCCTTTATTATGGAATCATCCTAGTTTCAGTCTTGCTAGAAGTTATCATGGTCTGGCAATTAGAGAGTCTGGTACCGCTTCTTTATCCAGGGTTTATAGGTTTTTTAGTCTTTCATGTACTCTACCATCTAATTTTATTCCTAGTTGCAAAACGAAGTGGGCGTTGGGATTACTTGATGATATGGGGACTTTTCCTCATGTTCAATCTTCTTTATGACTCCTTTTTAGGCTTGCTTTTTCTAGGTTTATCTTTTGGTATGTAATGTGACTTTCGCAAAATACCTGCTATCTCCCCTGTCTCGACCTCGCTTTTAGCGAGGTTTTTCTTCTATACGAAACTAGTAACACATTTCAGTAAACTTGTCGCATTCTCTTTCTAGTGGTATAATGTTACTATCCTGATGAATTGAGGAAACAAGATGAAAGAATATAACAAGTCTAGTAAGTTAGAGCATGTTGCTTATGATATCCGTGGCCCTGTTTTGGAAGAAGCCATGCGGATGCGAGCAAATGGAGAAAAGATTTTACGTCTGAATACAGGAAATCCAGCAGAATTTGGCTTTACAGCGCCAGATGAGGTCATTCATGACTTGATTATGAATGCGCGTGATAGTGAAGGATATTCTGACTCCAAGGGGATTTTCTCAGCCCGTAAGGCTATTATGCAGTATTGTCAACTGAAGAAATTCCCAAATGTAGATATTGATGATATTTATCTTGGAAATGGTGTTAGTGAGTTGATTGTCATGTCCATGCAGGGGCTTTTGGACAATGGAGACGAGGTCTTGGTGCCAATGCCAGACTATCCTCTTTGGACAGCGGCTGTCAGCCTAGCTGGAGGAAATGCCGTTCACTATATCTGTGATGAAGTTGCAGAATGGTACCCAGATATTGACGATATCAAGTCAAAAATCACTTCCAATACCAAGGCAATCGTCCTTATCAATCCAAACAACCCAACTGGAGCCCTTTATCCTAAAGAACTCTTGCTGGAAATTATTGAGATTGCCCGTCAAAATGATTTGATTATCTTTGCGGATGAAATTTACGACCGCATGGTCATGGATGGACACGTGCATACGCCTGTGGCGAGCTTGGCACCAGATGTCTTCTGTGTCAGCATGAATGGTTTATCAAAATCCCACCGTATTGCTGGCTTCCGTGTAGGTTGGATGGTCTTGTCTGGACCTAAGACACATGTTAAAGGCTATATCGAAGGGCTCAATATGCTGTCCAATATGCGTCTTTGCTCTAACGTTTTGGCCCAACAAGTCGTACAAACTTCCTTGGGTGGTCACCAATCAGTTGATGAATTGCTCCTTCCAGGTGGACGAATTTACGAGCAAAGAAACTTCATCTACAATGCCATTCAAGATATTCCAGGTTTGTCTGCCGTTAAACCCAAGGCTGGACTCTATATCTTCCCTAAAATCGACCGCAATATGTACCGTATCGATGATGATGAACAGTTTGTCCTTGATTTCTTGAAGCAGGAAAAGGTTCTCTTGGTTCATGGTCGAGGCTTTAACTGGCAGGAACCAGACCACTTCCGTATCGTTTACCTTCCTCGTGTTGATGAACTAGCCCAAATCCAAGAAAAGATGACTCGTTTCTTGAAACAGTATCGTAGATAGGGCTTACATTCGAAAAAGCTGGAAACATTTGCCTAGAGCTATTGACAAAAGTGAAAGAATCAGATAGAATAGTAAAGTATGTTTAGTAACTGATCACTTTATAGCCGGCTAAACGAATACAAAATCTATGAGGAGGTATTCATCGTGAAACGTACTTATCAACCAAGTAAACTTCGTCGTGCGCGCAAACACGGATTCCGTAACCGTATGTCAACTAAAAACGGTCGTCGCGTATTGGCAGCTCGTCGTCGTAAAGGACGCAAAGTTTTGGCTGCATAATCCAAACGAACCATAACAAAAATCAGTAGGAACTCGAGTCTACTGATTTTTATTTTTGTAAAAAAGTTCAAAAAGGCTTTATATTTTTGCTCAAATAGTGTATAATATTTCACATACTGTAAAAAATGGAGAATAATCATGAAGAAATCAAAAGTTATGCTTTTTGGAGCTATGGCTTTGACAGCAGGTCTAGCTCTAGCGGCATGCGGGTCATCCCAATCAAGCAATGCAGACAAGACATACTCTTATATCTTTGTCAGCAACCCTGATACCTTGGATTATATTACCTCTACACGAGATTCTACATCTAGCATCACAACCAACTTGGTTGATGGTTTGTTGGAAAATGACCAGTATGGCAATCTCATTCCCTCTATGGCTGAGTCATGGACCGTGTCAAAAGATGGTTTGACTTACACTTATAAAATCCGTCAGGGGGCTAAATGGTACACTTCTGAAGGAGAAGAGTATGCGGATGTAACCGCTCATGACTTTGTGACTGGTCTCAAGTATGCTGCTGATAAAAAAGCTGAGAACTTGTACTTGGTTCAAGACTCTATCAAGGGACTAGCAGACTATGTTGAAGGGAAATCATCTGATTTTGGAACTGTTGGTGTTAAGGCAGTGGATGATTACACGCTACAATACACTCTCAACCAACCTGAGACTTATTGGAACTCTAAAACAACAGCAAGTATCCTTAGTCCTGTAAATGAAGCCTTCTTGAAGTCTCAGGGAGATGACTTTGGAAGTGTGACACCATCAAGTATCTTGTCAAATGGTCCTTACTTATTTAAATCATTCACATCCAAATCTTTGATTGAACTTGACAAAAACCCTAATTACTGGGATAAGGACAATGTTAAAATCGAGAAAGTGAAACTCTCTTTCTTTGACGGTTCTGACCAAGACAGCATTGCTAGAGGTTTCTTGGATGGTAACTATACTGATGGCCGTATCTTCCCAACAAGTTCAGTCTTTGCTGAACTCAAGAAGGGGAATGAGGACAAGATTACCTACACACCGCAAAACTCAGTTACTTTCTATTATCTTTTCAACGTGAATCGTCAAAGCTACAAGCAGACTATGAAACAGTCTGATAAGGAAAAGACGGATTCACGCGCAGCTATGCAAAATAAAGATTTCCGTCAGGCTATCAACTTTGCCTTTGACCGTCATGCCTATGCAGCGCAGACAAATGGTGAAGATGGAGCAGACCGTATCTTGCGTAATACGATTACACCAAGTAACTTTGTTCAAGTTGGTGATAAGAACTTCGGTGACATTGTCAATGAGAAAATTGTCAACTACGGTAAAGATTGGGCAAATATCAACCTAAACGATGGTAAGCAAGCCTTCTTGAATCCTGAAAAGGCCAAAGAGAAGTTTGCCAAGGCCAAAGAAAGTCTGCAAGCTCAAGGAGTAACCTTCCCAATTCATTTGGATATGCCAGTTGACCAGACTGCCAAATTAGATGTGCAACAGGCTGGCTCTTTCAAACAAACAGTAGAAGAAACTCTTGGTAAGGAGAATGTAGTTATCGATGTTATCCAACTTTCTCCAGATGAAAAAGACAAGGCAACCTACTTTGCAGATACAGCAGAACAAAAAGACTACGATATCGACATCTCAGGATGGGGTGGAGACTACTCAGATCCTAAGACTTACCTAGCTATTCTTGATCCAGAGACAGGTTCTCAGTTGAAAAACATGGGCTTGTCTGAAGGAAAAGACAAGGAAGTCAAGAACAAGATTGGTCTTTCTGACTACAAGAAACTCTTGGATCAGGCTGATGCGGAAATCACAGATACTCAAGCTCGCTATGAAAAATATGCTGAAGCCCAAGCTTGGTTGACAGATAGTGCCCTCTTCCTACCAGTTCAAAGTGGTGGAGCTAACCCAATCTTCCGTAAGACTGTACCGTTTACAGGCCCATTCTCATTCGTTGGTCATAAGGGAAATGCTGACAACTACAAATATGTTGAATTGCAAAAAGAGCCAGTCACTGCTAAACAGTATCAAGAACTCTATGAAAAATGGCTGAAAGAAAAAGCTGAGTCAAATAAAAAAGCTCAGGAAGATTTAGCTAACCATATTCAATAATATTCCTAGTCATGCTTTTCAGTTAATACTCTTCGAAAATCTCTTCAAACCACGTCAGCGTTGCCTTACCGTATATATGGTTACTGACTTCGTCAGTTCTATCTGCAACCTCAAAACAGTGTTTTGAGCTGACTTCGTCAGTTTCATCTACGACCTCAAAGTAGTGCTTTGAGCAGCCTGCGGCTAGCTTCCTAGTTTGCTCTTTGATTTTCATTGAGTATAAGCATAGTGGCTGAATTCAGAAAAAGGCCTTACCAGACGCTTCTTGCTTCTGGTAGGGCCTTTTCTTTATTCTTTTAAGTGATAAGAGTAGCTAGCGACAACGACGTCTTGGTGCCAACGAAGGGCGTATTTGAGTTTAAGACTCATCTGATTGTGCAGGATATTTTGCCAAGGTTTATTAGGGATAAACTGGGGTACCAGGACAGTGACTGTATAGTTCTTTTTCTGGGCATCCTCAGAGATTCGTTTGACATACTTGACAGTAGGGGTGATGATGTCGCGGTAGCTGGTCTTGATGTTCTTCAGAGTAATGGTTGGGAAGTAATCGGCAAATTCTTGGAGAATTTCTTGGTCTTTCTCTGCTGTTTCCTTAGTAGAAATGTGCATGGCTAAGACTTCATCACCGATACTTTGAGCGTAGTTAATGGCTCCGACGCTAACTCGGGTGACATTTCCTACTAGGACGAGGACAAGATTGCCATCGTAGGTACGTTTTTCGATGCCTTCATAGAGACGTAGTTGTTGGGCCACTTTTTGGTAATGACTGTGAATGGCCAAGAAAAGTAGGGTGAGTACGAGAATAATCGGGAAGAAAGGCCAGATATCACTGAGACGGAAAAAGAGCAGGATCAGCACGATAGCGTAGCAAATGATGGCTCCAAGGATATTGGCAAGGGCAGGTTTTAAGAAATTTGTCCCTTTTTCTTTTTTCCAATGGCGAATCATCCCAGTCTGAGATAGGGCGAAGGGAACGAAGACCCCGATAGTATAAAGGGGAATCAAACGTTCGGTATTGCCATTAAAAATGAGAAGAAGAATCATAGCCCCAAATGCCAGAGTTAAAATTCCATTAGAGTAGCCTAGGCGGTCTCCTTTTTCCATAAAGAGATGGGGCATGTATTTGTTTTTAGCCATATTGTAAGCTAGCATAGGGAAGGCCGAAAAGCCGGTATTTGCAGCTACGGCCAAAATTAAGGCTGTGGAGAATTGGAAGGTATAATAGCCAAGGTGGCCTAAGAAGGAATTACCAAGGATACCTTGAGCCATCTGTGAGAGGATGGTTTCTCCGTGTTGCGGCATAATTCCCATCCAGTAGTTTAGGAAGGTAATACCAGCAAACAGAAAACCTAAAATCAGTGACATGATGGTCAAGGTCTGAGCTGCATTCTTTTCTTTCGGAGCCTTGAAAAAGGGAACGGCATTTGAAATAGCTTCAACCCCTGTCAGAGAGGCAGAACCACTGGTAAAGGCTCTTAGAATGAGAACGATAGACAGACTCGGTACAGCATGCCCGATAGGAGAAGTTGCCTGATAGCTGAGAGAACCAGTTACTAGTTGAAAGATTCCATAGAGCAAGAGAAAGACAGTACTGATGATAAAGAGATAGACAGGAATCATCAGTGAACTGGCAGATTCTTTTAAGCCCCGTAAATTCAAGAGCATAAGCAAACAAACTAGAAAAATGGAAATGTGGAGGTTGTAAGGGTGGAGAGCAGGGAGAGCTGCTGTGATAGCATCGGCTCCAGATGACACCGATACCGCCACAGTCAGCATGTAGTCAACCAGCAGACTACCTCCAGCAATTAAGCCAAGTTCGGGAGATAGATTTTCTCGAGTAACCATATAGGCCCCTCCTCCTTGAGGGTAGGCATGGATGATTTGACGGTAGGAGACGGTCAGGCTAGCTAGGAGTAGGAGGACAAAGAGGCCGATAGGAAGACTCCACCATATCGCAAGAGGAGAGAGACTAGCCAAGACGAGGACTACTTGCTCAGGCCCATAGGCAATGGAAGATAGAGCGTCGCTTGACAACATGGCCAAGGCCTGCATTTTTCCCAGCAGACCTCCCTCGCCTTCTGTTAAGGACTTAAGAGGACGACCGATAAAGGTCTGTTTTAATTTTGTAAACATTGTATTTTCCTTTTCTGAAAATTTCAATAAGTGCTATTATACTGCTTTGGGAAAATAGCGTCAAGAGACGACGATGGATTTTAGAATATTTTGTACAGATGAGGAGAGAGGGCAGTTTTTTGGTATAATAGAAGATAGAAAACGAGGTTAGAAGAGATGATTTTTGATACACATACACACTTGAATGTAGAAGAATTTGCAGGTCATGAGGCAGAAGAAATCGCCTTAGCTGCTGAGATGGGTGTGACACAGATGAATATTGTTGGTTTTGATAAACCGACGATTGAGCGTGCCTTGGAGTTGGTAGATGAGTATGACCAGCTCTATGCGACTATTGGTTGGCATCCGACAGAAGCAGGGACTTACACGGAGGAGATTGAAGCCTACTTGCTTGATAAGCTCAAGCATCCCAAGGTTGTTGCTTTAGGTGAGATTGGTTTGGACTACCATTGGATGACAGCGCCAAAAGAGGTGCAGGAGCAGGTTTTTCGCCGTCAGATTCAGTTATCTAAGGACTTGGATTTACCTTTTGTTGTCCATACTCGTGATGCGCTGGAAGATACCTATGAGATTATCAAAAGTGAGGGCGTTGGTCCTCGTGGTGGGATTATGCACTCATTTTCAGGGACTCTTGAGTGGGCAGAGAAGTTTGTCGCGCTTGGCATGACTATTTCCTTCTCAGGAGTGGTGACTTTTAAGAAGGCCACCGACATCCAAGAGGCGGCTAGAGAACTTCCTTTGGACAAGATTTTGGTGGAGACGGATGCGCCTTACTTGGCTCCTGTTCCTAAACGTGGTCGTGAAAATAAAACAGCCTACACTCGCTATGTAGTGGACTTTATCGCCGACTTACGTGGTATGACGACAGAAGAGCTAGCGGCGATAACAACTGCAAATGCAGAACGAATTTTTGGATTGGACAGCAAGTAATGAAAGAAAAAATTTCCCAAGTTATCGTGGTCGAAGGGCGCGATGATACGGCCAATCTCAAACGCTATTTCGATGTAGAGACCTATGAGACACGAGGTTCTGCCATCAATGAGCAAGATATTGCACGTATTCAGCGCCTACATGAGCTTCATGGAGTCATTGTCTTTACAGACCCAGATTTTAATGGGGAGCGGATTCGTCGCATGATTATGACGGCTATTCCAACAGTTCAGCATGCCTTCCTCAAACGAGATGAAGCTGTTCCCAAGTCCAAGACCAAGGGCCGTTCTCTGGGAATTGAGCATGCCAGCTATGAAGACCTGAAAATGGCTCTAGCTCAGATTACAGAACAATTTGAACATGAGAGTCAGTTTGATATCAGTCGTAGCGACTTGATTCGCCTTGGTTTTCTAGCAGGGGCAGACAGCCGTAAGCGACGAGAATATCTAGGAGAGGCTCTCCGAATTGGCTATTCCAACGGCAAGCAACTCCTCAAACGCCTAGAGTTGTTTGGGGTTACCTTGGCAGAAGTGGAAGAAGCTATGAAATCTTATGAGAACAGCTAAGCAGACCCCAAATGTAAGGGGAATGTGTTACAATAGAAGTAACAGATAATAGAAAAGAGAATAGATGAGAATTGCAGATTATAGCGTGACCAAGGCAGTGCTAGAGCGTCACGGTTTTACCTTTAAAAAGTCCTTCGGGCAAAATTTCTTGACGGATACCAATATCCTTCAAAAAATCGTGGATACGGCTGAGATTGATGACCAGGTTAATGTCATCGAAATCGGGCCAGGGATTGGTGCCTTGACAGAATTTTTGGCTGAGCGTGCAGCAGAGGTCATGGCCTTTGAGATTGACCACCGTTTGGTGCCGATTTTGGCAGATACCCTGCGTGATTTTGATAATGTGACCGTAGTCAACGAGGACATTCTCAAGGTTGATTTGGCGCAGCATATCCAGAATTTTAAAAATCCTGACCTGCCAATCAAGGTAGTGGCTAACTTGCCATACTACATCACGACTCCTATTCTCATGCACTTAATCGAGAGTGGGATTCCTTTTAGTGAGTTTGTGGTCATGATGCAAAAAGAAGTGGCGGATCGTATCTCAGCTCAACCTAACACCAAGGCTTACGGTAGCTTGTCAATCGCTGTGCAGTACTACATGACAGCTAAGGTTGCCTTTATCGTGCCTCGTACGGTCTTTGTGCCAGCACCAAACGTGGACTCAGCCATCTTGAAAATGGTGCGCCGTCCAGAGCCAGCTGTAGCAGTAGAAGATGAGAACTTCTTCTTTAAGGTTTCCAAGGCTAGTTTTACCCATCGCCGCAAGACCTTGTGGAATAACTTGACAGGTTACTTTGGCAAGACTGAAGAGGTCAAGGACAAGCTGACCAAGGCTTTGGACCAAGCAGGCTTGTCACCAAGTGTGCGTGGGGAAGCTCTCAGCTTGGCGGAATTTGCCAGCCTAGCAGATGCACTTAAAGGACAAGGACTTTAAAATGCAGGGACAAATCATTAAAGCCTTGGCTGGGTTCTACTATGTAGAGAGTGATGGCCAGGTCTATCAAACACGCGCGCGTGGGAATTTCCGTAAAAAAGGGCATACTCCCTATGTTGGGGACTGGGTAGATTTCTCTGCGGAGGAAAATTCAGAAGGCTATATTCTCAAGATTCACGAACGCAAAAATAGCCTAGTCCGTCCGCCCATTGTCAATATTGACCAAGCTGTAGTAATCATGTCCGTCAAGGAACCTGATTTTAACAGCAATTTGCTGGATCGTTTCTTGGTTCTTTTGGAACACAAGGGAATCCATCCCATCGTTTATATTTCTAAAATGGATTTGTTGGAAGATAGAGAAGAACTGGATTTTTATGAACAGACTTATGGTAATATCGACTACGACTTTGTGACCAGTAAAGAGGCACTCCTGCCTTTATTAACAGGCAAGGTTACGGTCTTTATGGGGCAGACAGGTGTTGGGAAGTCAACTCTTCTCAATAAAATCGCACCAGACCTCAATCTTGAAACAGGAGAAATTTCAGACAGTCTGGGTCGCGGGCGCCACACTACTCGAGCAGTTAGTTTTTATAATCTCAATGGGGGTAAAATCGCAGACACACCAGGTTTTTCATCCTTGGATTATGAAGTATCAACGGCGGAAGACCTCAATCAGGCCTTCCCAGAGATTGCCACTGTCAGTCGAGACTGCAAATTCCGTACTTGTACCCATACCCATGAGCCTTCTTGTGCGGTTAAGCCAGCAGTTGAAGAAGGTACCATTGCGCCCTTCCGTTTTGACAACTACCTGCAATTCCTCAGTGAGATTGAAAATCGCAGAGAAACCTATAAAAAAGTCAGCAAAAAAATTCCAAAATAAGGAGAAACCTATGTCTCAATACAAGATTGCTCCGTCAATTCTGGCAGCAGATTATGCCAACTTTGAACGTGAAATCAAACGTCTAGAAGCAACTGGGGCAGAGTATGCCCATATCGATATCATGGATGGCCATTTTGTCCCGCAAATCAGTTTTGGTGCAGGTGTGGTTGAAGCTCTTCGTCCTCATAGTAAGATGGTCTTCGACTGCCACTTGATGGTAGCTAATCCAGAGCATCATTTAGAAGACTTTGCGCGTGCAGGTGCGGATATCATCAGTATCCATGTGGAAGCAACGCCCCATATTCATGGTGCCCTCCAAAAAATTCGTTCACTCGGAGTTAAGCCTTCAGTTGTTATCAATCCTGGCACACCAGTTGAAGCCATCAAGCACGTGCTTCACCTAGTTGACCAAGTCTTAGTCATGACAGTTAACCCAGGCTTTGGTGGGCAAGCCTTTCTACCAGAGACCATGGATAAGGTCCGTGAGTTGGTTGCCCTTCGTGAGGAAAAAGGTTTGAACTTTGAGATTGAAGTGGATGGTGGGATTGATGACCAAACTATTGCCCAAGCTAAAGAAGCTGGTGCGACCGTTTTTGTAGCAGGTTCCTATGTCTTTAAGGGAGATGTCAATGAGCGAGTACAAACTCTCAGAAAACAACTGGACTAGGGTTGCCGTTTTTGCAGGCGGAGACCGCGGTCATTATCGGACAGACTTTGATTGCTTTGTCGGTGTGGATCGAGGCTCGCTCTGGGTCTTGGAAGAAAAGCTGCCTCTTGCTCTAGCAGTTGGGGATTTTGATTCTGTTACTGCAGAAGAGCGACAGGTGATTCAAAAACGTGCCCAGCATTTTGTTCAAGCCCGACCAGAAAAAGATGATACAGATCTGGAATTGGCTCTCTTAACCATCTTTGAGCAAAATTCTCAGGCTCAGGTTACTATTTTCGGTGCTTTGGGTGGTCGTATTGATCATATGCTAGCTAACGTCTTTCTACCTAGCAATCCTAAGTTGGCTCCCTATATGCGCCAGATAGCGATTGAAGATGGGCAAAATTTGATTGCCTATTGTCCAGAAGGGACCAGTCAGTTAGAACCTCGTTTAGACTATGACTATCTAGCCTTTATGCCAGTTCGGGATAGCCAGCTGACTATTCTCGGTGCTAAGTATGAGTTGACTGAGGAAAATTTTTTCTTTAAAAAAGTGTACGCTTCTAACGAATATATAGATAGGGAAGTGTCGGTGACTTGCCCAGATGGCTATGTAGTCGTGCTGCATAGCAAGGACAGGAGGTAGGATGGAAAGTTTACTTGTTCTATTATTAATTGCCAACCTAGCTGGTCTCTTTCTGATTTGGCAAAGGCAGGATAAGCAGGAAAAACACTTAAGCAAGAGCTTGGAGGAACAGGCAGATCATCTGTCAGACCAGTTAGATTATCGCTTTGAACAAGCCAGACAAGCCAGCCAGTTAGATCAAAAAGACTTGGAAGTGGCTGTCAGCGATCGCCTGCAAGAAGTGAGAATCGAATTGCACCAAGGCTTAACTCAGGTCCGTCAAGAAATGACTGAGAATCTCCTCCAAACCAGGGATAAGACTGACCAACGTCTCCAAGCCTTGCAGGAATCAAATGAGCAACGTTTGGAACAAATGCGCCAAACCGTCGAGGAAAAACTAGAAAAGACCTTGCAGACACGCCTACAGGCTTCCTTTGAGACAGTTTCCAAGCAATTGGAGTCTGTCAATCGTGGTCTTGGAGAAATGCAGACAGTTGCCCGCGATGTCGGAGCCCTCAACAAGGTTCTCTCTGGAACCAAGACACGAGGGATTCTGGGAGAATTGCAATTGGGGCAAATTATTGAGGACATCATGACCCCTGCCCAGTATGAACGAGAATACGCAACGGTTGAAAACTCTAGTGAACGAGTGGAGTATGCCATCAAGTTGCCTGGACAGGGTGACCTGGAATATGTCTACTTACCGATTGACTCCAAGTTTCCACTGGCAGATTATTACCGCTTAGAAGAAGCCTATGAAGCTGGTGACAAGGACGAGATCGAACGCTGTCGCAAGTCACTCCTAGCCAGCGTCAAACGCTTTGCCAAGGATATTAAGAGCAAGTACATAGCACCACCTCGGACGACCAATTTTGGAGTTTTGTTTGTTCCGACAGAAGGTCTCTACTCAGAAATCGTCCGCAATCCGGTCTTCTTTGATGATTTGAGACGGGAGGAGCAGATTATTGTCGCAGGTCCAAGTACCCTATCAGCTCTTCTCAATTCCCTATCAGTTGGTTTCAAAACCCTTAATATCCAAAAGAGTGCCGACCATATCAGCAAGACGCTTGCCAGTGTCAAAACCGAGTTTGGCAAGTTTGGTGGTATCTTGGTCAAGGCACAAAAACATCTCCAACATGCCTCTGGCAATATTGATGAATTATTAAACCGTCGTACTACAGCTATCGAGCGGACGCTCCGTCACATTGAGTTATCAGAAGGTGAGCCTGCGCTTGATTTACTCCATTTCCAAGAAAATGAGGAAGAATATGAAGATTAGTCACATGAAAAAAGATGAGCTGTTTGAAGGCTTTTACCTAATCAAGTCAGCTGACCTTAGACAAACTCGCGCTGGGAAAAACTACCTAGCCTTTACCTTCCAAGATGATAGTGGCGAGATTGAAGGGAAACTCTGGGATGCTCAACCTCATAACGTTGAGGCCTTTACCGCAGGTAAGGTTGTCCACATGAAAGGACGCCGAGAAGTTTATAACAACACCCCTCAAGTCAATCAAATTACCCTCCGCTTGCCTCAGCCTGGTGAACCCAATGATCCAGCTGATTTCAAGGTCAAGTCGCCAGTTGATGTCAGGGAAATCCGTGACTACATGTCGCAAATGATTTTTAAAATTGAAAATCCTGTTTGGCAACGGATTGTTCGAAAGCTCTACACCAAGTATGATAAGGAATTTTACTCCTATCCAGCTGCCAAGACTAATCACCATGCCTTTGAAACGGGTTTGGCTTATCATACGGCGACCATGGTGCGTTTGGCGGATGCTATTAGCGAAGTCTATCCTCAGCTCAATAAGAGCCTGCTCTATGCAGGGATTATGCTGCATGACTTAGCTAAAGTCATCGAGTTGACGGGACCAGACCAGACCGAATACACAGTTAGAGGCAATCTCCTTGGGCATATCGCTCTGATTGATAGTGAAATTACCAAGACAGTGATGGAACTCGGCATCGATGATACCAAGGAAGAAGTCGTTCTGCTTCGTCACGTAATCCTTAGTCACCATGGCTTACTTGAGTATGGAAGTCCAGTCCGTCCACGCATTATGGAAGCAGAGATTATCCATATGATTGACAATCTGGATGCTAGCATGATGATGATGTCAACAGCTCTTGCTTTGGTAGATAAAGGAGAGATGACCAGTAAAATCTTCGCTATGGACAATCGTTCCTTCTATAAACCAGATTTAGATTAACAATTTAAGAAAAATGAGCATTTTTTAGGATAAGAATGTTCGTTTTTTTATGTGAATATGGTATAATAGATAAAATATCAAAATTAAATGAAATGGGAAATAGAAATGAAATTAAGAAGAAGTGATCGAATGGTTGTCATTTCCAACTATTTGATTAATAATCCTTATAAACTAACTAGTCTCAATACTTTTGCTGAAAAGTATGAATCTGCTAAATCATCCATCTCAGAGGATATCGTCATTATCAAACGAGCCTTTGAGGAAATTGAAATCGGTCATATCCAGACAGTAACTGGTGCTGGTGGTGGTGTCATTTTCACACCATCAATCTCAAGCCATGATGCCAAGGAAATGGTTGAGGACTTGCGTGCTAAGTTGTCAGAAAGTGACCGTATCTTGCCAGGTGGCTATATCTACCTGTCTGATTTGCTTAGTACACCAGCTATCTTGAAAAATATTGGTCGCATTATTGCCAAGAGCTTTATGGACCAAAAAATTGATGCGGTTATGACAGTAGCTACTAAGGGTGTTCCACTTGCAAATGCAGTTGCCAATGTCCTCAATGTTCCCTTTGTTATTGTGCGCCGTGACCTGAAAATTACCGAAGGTTCAACTGTCAGCGTCAACTATGTATCCGGTTCAAGTGGAGATCGCATTGAGAAAATGTTTCTTTCAAAACGCAGTCTCAAGGCAGGCAGCCGTGTCTTGATTGTGGATGACTTCTTGAAAGGTGGCGGAACTGTCAATGGGATGATCAGCCTCTTGCGTGAGTTTGATTCAGAATTGGCAGGTGTAGCGGTCTTTGCGGATAATGCTCAAGAAGAACGCGAAAAGCAGTTTGACTACAAGTCACTCTTGAAGGTAACCAATATTGATGTCAAGAACCAAGCCATCGATGTTGAGGTTGGCAATATCTTTGACGAAGATAAATAAGAGATAGAACTAAAGGTTGGAACGATTGTCCCAGCCTTTCTTTGCAAATAGAATAGAAGGAAACTTATGAAAACACCATTTATCAATAAAGAAGACTTGGAAAAGATTGTTGCCGAGTTCCCGACTCCCTTTCACTTGTATGATGAGAAGGGAATTCGTGAGAAGGCAAGAGCCGTCAACCAAGCCTTTTCGTGGAACAAGGGCTTTAAGGAATATTTTGCAGTTAAGGCTACTCCAACCCCAGTTATTTTGAAAATTCTCCAAGAGGAAGGCTGTGGCGTGGACTGCTCTAGTTATGTGGAGCTTTTGATGAGTCATAAACTGAATTTCCCTGGTTCTGAGATTATGTTCTCTTCAAACAATACGCCAGATAAGGAATACGCCTATGCGCGTGAATTGGGTGCGACCATTAACTTGGATGCCTTTGAAGATATTGAACATCTAGAGCGTGCAGCAGGTATTCCAGAAATCATCTCATGTCGTTACAATCCTGGGGGCGTTTTTGAGCTAGGAACAGATATTATGGACAATCCTGGAGAAGCCAAGTTTGGCATGACCAAGGACCAGCTCTTTGAAGCTTTTGCTATCTTGAAGCAAAAAGGAGCTAAGACTTTTGGGATTCACTCCTTCCTAGCATCCAATACCGTGACCCATCTCTATTATCCAGAGTTGGCTCGTCAGCTTTTTGAATTGGCTGTTGAAATCAAGGAAAAGTTGGGTATTTCGCTAGACTTTATCAATCTTTCGGGCGGTATTGGTGTCAACTATCGTCCAGACCAGGAGCCGAACGATATTGCCTTAATTGGTGAGGGAGTTCGTAAGGTGTATGAAGAGGTCCTTACGCCAGCAGGTCTTGGTGAGGTCAAAATTTTCACTGAATTGGGTCGTTTTATGCTAGCCCCTCACGGTGCTTTGGTCACAAGAGTCACTCATAAGAAGAAAACTTACCGTACTTATCTGGGTGTGGATGCATCAGCAGTCAACCTCATGCGTCCAGCTATGTACGGAGCCTACCATCATATTACTAACGTGACCCATCCAGATGGACCAGCTGAAGTGGTAGATGTGGTTGGTTCACTCTGTGAAAACAATGATAAATTTGCAGTGAATCGCGAACTGCCTTATACAGAAATAGGTGATTTGCTGGTAATTCATGATACAGGTGCTCACGGTTTTTCAATGGGCTACCAGTACAATGCCAAACTTCGTTCAGCGGAAATCCTCTATACCGAAGAAGGCAAAGTCCGTCAAATCCGCCGTGCAGAGCGCCCTGAGGACTATTTTGCAACCTTGTATGGTTTTGATTTTGAAGAATAAAATGATAATTAATTGAAAATGAAATTGAAAAACAGATTGCTTTCTAAAAAATAGGCAAAAATCTTGTTTTTCCTTCAAGTCATGATATAATAAAACTATAAAACGTTTTCAAGGAAGGTGACGATATGTCTGAAGAAACAATTGATTATGGACAAGTGACAGGAATGGTGCATTCGACAGAAAGCTTTGGGTCAGTAGATGGGCCTGGTATTCGCTTTATTGTCTTTTTGCAGGGCTGTCACATGCGTTGCCAGTATTGCCACAACCCTGACACTTGGGCTATGGAGTCCAATAAGTCACGTGAACGGACGGTAGATGATGTCTTGACTGAAGCCTTGCGCTACCGCGGTTTCTGGGGGAATAAGGGTGGGATTACAGTCAGTGGAGGAGAAGCCCTCTTGCAGATTGATTTCTTGATTGCCCTCTTTACCAAGGCCAAAGAACACGGAATCC
Source organism: Streptococcus mitis (assembly GCF_002096815.1). Taxonomy (GTDB): domain Bacteria; phylum Bacillota; class Bacilli; order Lactobacillales; family Streptococcaceae; genus Streptococcus; species Streptococcus mitis_AD. The sequence goes on along the minus strand of NZ_NCVJ01000017.1, from coordinate 160,651 downwards.
ACTGTACCTTGGATACCTGTGCCCTTCCTTTCCGTAATAAACCACGTTACCTTGAGAAGTTTGACAAACTCATGGCTGTTACTGACTTAGTTCTCTTGGATATCAAGGAAATCAACGAAGAACAGCACAAGATTGTCACTAGCCAAACCAATAAAAATATCTTGGCTTGTGCCCAGTATCTATCAGATATTGGAAAACCTGTCTGGATTCGCCACGTGCTAGTTCCAGGATTGACAGATAGAGATGATGACTTGATTGAACTTGGTAAGTTCGTCAAGACCCTCAAAAATGTGGATAAGTTTGAAATTCTACCTTATCACACTATGGGTGAGTTCAAATGGCGTGAATTGGGAATTCCATATTCCCTCGAAGGGGTTAAACCACCAACAGCAGATCGCGTCAAGAACGCTAAGAAACTCATGGATACCGAAAGTTACCAAGACTATATGAAACGTGTACATGGATAAAAAAGAAGCCTGATGGAAACATCGGGCTTTTAAATTTACACAAATATAGATAATTAAATGAAACAAAATTTTATACTCTTCGAAAATCTCTTCAAACCACGTCAGCGTCGCTTTGTCGTATATATGTGACTGACTTCGTCAGTCTTATCTACAACCTCAAAACCGTGTTTTGAGCAGCCTGCGGCTAGCTTCCTAGTTTGCTCTTTGATTTTCATTGAGTATTAAATCTTTTTTACTCTCTAAATTCTGAAAAAAATCCGAAAATGAGTGTATAAGATATAGTTACTTTTAGAAATATTAAATAGAATAGGAGAACATCTATGGAACAAAGTATTACCATTAAAAATTTATGTAAGTCGTATGGCCAAACTCAAATTTTAAAAGATATTTCTTTTGAAGCAAAAGCAGGTAAAGTGACTGCTTTCCTGGGTCCAAATGGAGCTGGTAAAAGTTCAACCTTACGTATTTTATTAGGATTAGACAAAGCAACATCTGGTCTTACCAAAATTGGAGATCAAACTTATAAGGAATTAAAATTTCCTCTAAAGACTGTAGGAGCTTCATTTGACAGTGTAGGAGCTCCTGATGATCGGACTGTTTATCAACATTTGAAAATTGTTGCTGCTAGTAATGGGATATCCAGTCAGCGAATTGAACAAGTCTTGGATATGGTGGATATTAGTCATAAGAAAAAATCTAAAATTGGGAAATTATCATTAGGAGAAGGACAACGCTTGGGAATTGCAACAGCTCTATTAGGAAATCCTCAATATCTGATATTGGATGAACCGACTAATGGGTTGGATCCAAGAGGAATTCGGTGGTTTAGAGAGTTTATAAAAAAACAAGCTCAAGAAGGGAAGACCGTCTTACTGTCATCTCATATATTATCGGAAGTGGAAGCAGTAACAGATGATGTAGTTATCATAAATAAAGGAAAAGTTCTTATAAAAGGGACTTTACAAGAAGTGATGAAAAATCTTTCTTCACTAGAGGAAGTCTTCTTTAGTTTAACAGAGGGAGGGAAGTGACATGGCACTTATTTACTCTCTTCATTCTGAAATATTGAAATTACTTTATAATAGAGCTACTCATGTTGTACTATTCTTGATACTGGTATTTCAAACGTTTTTAGCAAATATTGGTGCTTCTCAAATTGTTTCAGTTGGTATCCATGCTACACCAGAGACAAATCCAGATTTAGCAGAGGCCTTACCTCCTATTGAATTTTTAGGTTTTGATGTCACTTTATTTGGTGTTTTTATTATGATTATCCTAGGCTCAATTTACGGAGCCGAGGAATACAAAGGCTTGGCTATTCGTACAAGCCTCCTCTCTGTTACAAATCGAAGTACTTTCCTAGTTTCAAAAACATTAGTTTGGCTTATATTTTCTTTTATCATTTCCTTTCTATCAATATTCTTGACAATTAACATGACACATTATGTTTTAGGACAAGATGGCTTATTGCTTTTTTTACTAAATGGAACAGTTTGGTTCTATATATTTTTAGCCAGTATAGCTTGGACTTTGTTGGGACTGCTGGCCTATATTATGGCTTTGACATTTAAAACAGCCATTGTTCCTCTATTATTTTTGCTTCCTCAAGTCTACAATTTAGGAACATTCTTAGCAAACTATATATCGGCTGCAAAATTTCTTCCAGTTGCATTGGGGCAAGGATTGATTGCTACATCTCCTCAAATTTTAGAACATAATAGTTTACAACATATTTTATTTTTACTTTGTTGGAACTTCTCATTCTTGGCTTTAGCAATTTACCGCTTACTCAAGTCAGATATTGGAGGAGGTGAATAAGTTGAAAGAACAACTTAAAAGTGAGTATCTCAAGTTTATTATGAATCCTTGGCACTGGTTGATTATAGGTGCTCTATTACTGTGTATTCCGGCGATGGTTGTTTTTTTAAATAGTAAGCCAGACCAGTTGACTCTACAGTTTGTTTTGGAACAGCTACTGCAAAGTCTCTATTTAGGACAGGCAGGTTTCGTTAGTCTAGCGGTTCTATTTATAGGTCAAGAATTTACAGGTTCTAGCCTTCGTACCAGTTTTCTTACATGTCCAAATCGTTTGAAATTTATAATCTGTAAACTAGCTATTGTATTATGTGTGGAAATTGTATTATTGGTCGCTGTAATATCATTATGTATACTAATCGCCCAAGGATACTACAATATCAATCTTTTGAGTAATATTAAACATGTTCTGACAATCCTATTTCCAGCATGTATTTCTATTCTAACCTTCTCTCTTTTAAGTGGTATTTTTGTATTTATTTCCCAGTCTTTTATCTTAATTTTGGGAATCAGTTTATCCCTTTTATTGGGGTTGGGACAAATGTTACTACAATTCAGTTCTTTTTTTAGAAATTTACCATTACTAGCTAGTATGAATTGTTTTTATACCCATCCCTTGTCGCTTTATTATCCAGTGTGGCAAGGCTTAGGGATACAAATAGTTTGGTTATTAATTGTTTTTCTATTTGCTACATTGATACTTATAGGAAGAAATGTACGCTAAAGACAGGGGATGTCCTGTCTTTTTCTTGGTTAGTGCTATAATATAGTTAGGAGGGTGAGTTATGGCTTATAAAATTTTGGTGGTAGATGATGATCTCGCTATTCTTCGCCTAATAAAAAAAGTACTAGAATATGAAAAATATGAAGTAGTCATACGAAATAAGATAGAAGAGATTGATCTTTGTGATTTTACAGGCTTTGACTTGATTCTATTAGATATTATGATGCCTGTTAGTGGTTTAGAGATCTGTCAGATGATTCGCGAACAGATAACTGTTCCTATCTGTTTTATAACTGCTAAGGATATGGATGAAGATTTAGTAGCTGGAATTAATGCAGGTGCTGATGATTATATTATGAAGCCCTTTAGTATGCAAGAATTGTTAGCACGTGTTAAAATGCACTTACGTCGTGAAGAACGGATTAAAGGAAATGTTCATCAAATAAAGATTGGGAAGCTTATACTATATACGGATAGTAAGGAACTATTTGTAAACGATGATAAGATTGCTCTGACAAGGAGGGAATTTGACATAGTGAATCTTTTGGCAAGCAACCCAAGTAAAATATATTCTATTGAGGAAATTTATAATTATCTATATCCACAAAGTTCAGAAGCGCTCTTACGTTCGGTTTCAGAGTACATTTATCAAATTCGTCAAAAGTTGAAACCTTATCAATTAAATCCAATTAAAACCTTATACGGTGGAGGATATCAATGGGTAGAATCAAAAGTTTTAGACAATTAATTCGAGAAACCTGTTGGAGAATTATTTGGCAGTTTAGTCTTGGCTTACTAATGGCCTATCTTATTCCCTTAGCTTCAGTATCTATACAAATAAATGAAGATGGGAAAACTTTAAACAATAGTGGTGTTCTATCAATCTTTTTTAATGTGTCATCATGGATATATATTTGTGTTTTATTGATTGTTCTAATAAGTTATCACATTGGAAAATTGTTGAAAAAACTGAGTTATGAAATGACTTTGATTTATGAAAATAGTATGTGGTTGAAGAAGGAATGTACAGAAAGTTTAACGGTTAAAGAATTTCGCGAGACAGGAAATCGGATTATTGTGATGCAAGATAGAATTCGACAATTAATAGTTAATGAGAAACAGCAGAAGGAAGATTTGATGTTTCAGGTTTCAGCAGCTTCTCATGATTTAAAAACTCCCTTAACCATTATTAGGGGAAATGTGGAATTTTTGCAGACGATAACTGAAAACGACCAATCTCAAGAATGCTTAGCAGATATAGAAAGAGCTAGTCAACAGTTACTAGATTATTTCAATCAATTGATTCACTATTCTAAAACCTATTATGATGATGAGACAGGTTGGACGGAGTATTCCTCTTCAGATTTTATCAATGAATTAGAGAAAGAAGTCTCTTTTTTGATAAAAAATCAGATGAAGTTTTCTTTTGAACAAAATGTGAAAGGAACTGAAAACTATTATATAAATCAATCTCTTCTGATTCGTGCCATACAAAATATTTTAACAAATGCTTTGGAATACGCTGATAAACAGAATCCTAAAATTAAAATTAGAGTAGAGCAAGAGGGGAAGGAATTGAAAATAGGTATATGGAATAATGGTTCGGAATTTCCAGAGGAAGTTTTAACTAATTTTGGAAAGCTCTTTTATCGTATGGATAAAGCTAGATCGTATAAAGAGCAACATTATGGTATTGGACTAAGTTTTGTATGTAGAGTTGCAAAACTACACAAAGGCCGAGTTGAGCTTAGAAATAGAGACGAGGGAGCAGAAGTTTTAATAACTGTGAATTGTATTAAATCATAGTGATTTACTTGTTAATTTATGATTGAATAGTTTTTATATGTGAGCTTTTAAACTATTTAACTTTTTCGACTAGTATAAGATGTAACGGTAGATAATAAAAACGAATGATGATATCTAGTTGATGAAAACTATTTATCATTCATTCGTTTTTTAATTATTGGATAATTTACGTAGCTTTATCTCGAACGTTGTTTTCCAGCGTTGCGATTTTTGTGTTTTTTCTTGCTTGTGATAGCAGTTGGTTGTTCAGGAGTAACGTCTTTTCGTCCACTTGGTGTAGAGAAAGCACGTGCTTTTGGTGGGTTCTTGGCTAGTTCTTCACGGACTTTTTTGCGAAGTTTTGGACGAACGATATAGTTGACGATAAACTGTTGGAGAATCATCATGAAACCACCAACAACCCAGTAAAGTGTGACACTAGCTGGTGAGAAAAGGGAGAAGACGACGATCATGAGTGGGCTCATGTAAATCATTTTCTTGATTTGTTCTCTTTGCATTTCATCTTCTACTCCGTGAAGTGAAAGGAGCGATTGAAGATAGTAAAGAATACCAGCACAGGCAACCAAAATCATACTTGGAGAACCTAGAGGAATTCCTAGGTAGCTTGCTTGAGCAACACCTTCAGTATGTTGGGCAGCAAAGTAGATAGCAGAGAAGAAAGGCATTTGAAGGAGGATAGGGAAACATCCTACACCACCAAACATGCTGATGCCGTGTTCTTTTTGAGCGGCAAAGAGAGCTTGTTGGGCTTCGAGTTTTTCTTCTTGAGTAGTCGCTTCCTTGAGACGTGTTTGGTGTGGCTCAAGGACGTGCTTGAGGGCGTTCATCTTTTCAGAGTGAAGCGTTGCCTTCCATGATTGGTAGATACCAAGTGGCAAGATAATCAAGCGCACGATAATGGTTACGATGATGATAGCGACACCAAAGCCTAGACCTTGATCAGTAGCGAAGTACTTGATAGCTTCAGCCATAGGCGCTCCAATCGTATTCCAAATAAATCCTATTGGCTTTCCTGTGGCTTTATCGACTCTAACACAGCCAGTCAAGACTAGCAACATAGCCACTCCCATAGCTGAGAGTGCAAAACGTTTAATAGATTTCACTGTTTTTATTCCTTCTTTAAAAATTATACCTTTCTATTCTACTGTTTTTTTACAAAATATACAATAGTTCTAGAGACCTAATTTGCGATTTTAAAGTCAGGGTAAGGAGGAAAGTTACTTAGTTTGACATCTAAGTAGCTGACTTTTGAAAAAGGTGTGGGTCCTTTTCGGATTTCTTGGATAAATTTTGCCATGATAGTAGATGAGTCTGCTTGGGCTAAAATTTCCACTGTGCCGTCGTCATTATTCCAGACTCGACCTGTGATGCCACCAATTTCAAGTGCCAAGCTGTAAACACCCCAACGAAAGCCGACTCCCTGCACCCTACCTTGGGCGATCATTCTAACCTTTTGCATACCAAACCCCTTTGATTGTGTTATAATGTTTCTATGACTATTATAACCTCAAAAGCCAATTCAGTGGTAAAAAATGCCAAGAAATTGCATCAAAAAAAATATCGAAAGTCTGCCTATTTGATTGAAGGTTGGCACTTATTCGAAGAAGCTGTTCAAGCTGGAGTGACGATTGAGAAGATCTTTGCTCTGGAAAGTTACCGAAATCAGTTAGCTGCTTTTCCTCAAACAGTCTGGGTTTCAGAGGAGATTTTGCGGGATTTGGCAGATACGCAAACACCTCAAGGCATTGTCGCAGTTATTCAAAAAGAAGAAGTGGGACCGCCTGATTTTAGTCAGGGTAAGTTTCTATTTTTAGAAGATGTCCAAGATCCTGGTAATGTAGGTACCATGATTCGGACTGCGGACGCGGCAGGTTTGACAGGGGTCATTGTTTCAGACAAGTCAGCGGATATTTACAGTCTCAAGACTCTGCGTTCCATGCAAGGAAGCCATTTTCATTTGCCCATCTATCGTATGCCTGTTGCTACCTTTATAGAAGAGGCAAAGAAGAGCAATTTGCCCATTCTGGCAACGACCTTATCGAGAGATTCCAAGGATTATCGTGAGCTTTCTCCCCTAGAAAATTTTGCTTTAGTCATGGGAAATGAAGGGCAAGGGATTAGTCCTATCATGGCTGAAAGTGCCAATCAGCTGGTTCATATTGGTATGAAAGGTAGGGCGGAGAGTCTCAATGTGGCAGTTGCCGCAGGCATTTTGATGTTTTATTTCAGCTAATTTAAAAAAACTTTGTTATAATCAAGATATAGTTATAGAAAAAGGAGAATCAGAATGAATCAAACAATTATTCAAGAACGTTCAGGTCTCAATCAATTTTACGCTAAGGTTTATGCCTTTGTAGGGATTGGAATTGGACTATCAGCTCTGGTGTCAGCTTTGATGTTGACAGTCTTTCAGGCTCAATTGACTTACTTTTTAATGCATGGCCGTCTCTGGTTGATGGTTGCAACTTTTGCAGAACTTGCTCTGGTATTTGTTGCAAGTAGCATGGCTGCAAAAAATAGCCCAGCAGCTCTGCCAGTATTTCTAGTATACTCCCTACTGAATGGCTTCACCCTTAGCTTTGTCGTAGCCTTCTATACACCGGGAACAGTTTTGTCAGCCTTTGTATCCAGCGCTCTTCTCTTCTTTGTCATGGCGGCAATCGGGATTTTCACCAAGAAGGATTTGAGTGGAATGGGACGAGCTTTGATGGCGGCGCTTGTTGGTCTCATCATTGCCATGGTTGTGAATCTATTTTTAGCCAATAGCTTCTTTGACTACATGATTAGTATTGCCATGGTCTTGGTTTTCTCTGGTTTGATTGCTTGGGATAATCAAAAGATTCGCTATGTTTATGAGCAGTCACGAGGACAAGTAGCGACAGGTTGGATCATCTCAATGGCACTCAGTATCTATCTTGATTTTATCAATCTTTTCCTCAGTATTCTACGTATCTTTGGTCGCAATGACTAAAGGTCCATGAAATCAGTGTTCGAAGGAGCACTGATTTTTTTAAATTTTCTCTTTTCTTTTCTTGGAAATAGGTGTATAATGCTTTTAATTAATTTTTTGAGGAGTAGTTTATGAAGAAAAGTTTTATTCATCAACAAGAAGAGATTTCCTTTGTCAAAAACACTTTTACCCAGTATTTGAAAGATAAGCTAGAAGTTGTCGAAGTTCAAGGTCCTATCTTAAGTAGGGTCGGTGACGGGATGCAGGATAATTTATCAGGTGTGGAGAATGCCGTATCGGTCAAGGTTCTCCAAATCCCTGATGCTACTTATGAAGTTGTGCACTCACTTGCTAAATGGAAACGCCATACCTTGGCTCGCTTTGGTTTCGGTGAGGGTGAAGGTCTTTTTGTCCACATGAAGGCCCTTCGTCCAGACGAAGATTCGCTGGATGCGACCCACTCTGTTTATGTTGACCAGTGGGACTGGGAGAAAGTTATCCCAAATGGTAAACGTAATATCGCTTATCTAAAAGAAACCGTTGAGAAGATTTATAAGGCTATTCGTCTTACTGAGCTAGCTGTTGAAGCCCGCTATGACATCGAATCAATCTTGCCAAAACAAATCACTTTTATCCACACAGAAGAGTTGGTAGAACGCTACCCAGACTTGACACCAAAAGAGCGTGAAAATGCTATCTGTAAAGAATTTGGAGCAGTCTTCTTGATCGGTATCGGTGGTGAATTACCAGACGGTAAACCGCACGATGGACGTGCACCAGACTACGATGACTGGACAAGTGAGTCTGAAAATGGCTACAAGGGTCTAAATGGTGATATTCTTGTCTGGAATGAGTCTCTGGGTGGAGCCTTTGAGTTGTCTTCTATGGGAATCCGTGTAGATGAAGAAACGCTTCGCCGTCAGGTTGCCATCACAGGTGATGAAGACCGTTTAGAATTGGAATGGCACAAGGCTTTGTTGAACGGCCTATTCCCATTGACAATCGGTGGGGGAATTGGACAATCTCGGATGGCTATGTTCCTACTTCGCAAGAAACACATCGGAGAAGTGCAAACAAGTGTTTGGCCTCAAGAAGTCCGCGATACTTACGAAAATATTTTATAGAGAATCGAACCGTAAGGTTCGGTTTTCTTTCTCTTTTTGCCCATAATTTGGTATAATAAACGGTATGAAAATCGTATCAGGAATCTATGGGGGACGTCCCCTCAAGACACTAGAAGGAAAGACGACAAGACCTACTTCGGATAAGGTTAGGGGAGCCATTTTTAACATGATTGGTCCCTACTTTGAAGGGGGACGAGTCTTGGACCTTTATGCAGGTAGTGGTGGTTTATCTATCGAGGCAGTCTCGCGTGGCATGTCCAGCGCTGTTTTGGTGGAGAGAGACCGTAAGGCTCAGGCTATCGTGGCTGAAAATATTCAGATGACCAAGGAAGTTGGAAAATTTCAACTCCTCAAGATGGATGCAGAAAGGGCATTGGAACAGGTATCTGGGGAATTCGACCTCATTTTCTTAGACCCTCCTTATGCCAAGGAACAAATCGTAGCAGATATTGAAAAAATGGCTGAGAGGGAGCTTTTTTCTGAAGATGTCATGGTTGTGTGTGAGACGGATAAGGCCGTTGAACTTCCAGAAGAAATTGCCTGCCTGGGCATCTGGAAGGAAAAAATTTATGGAATTAGTAAGGTGACAGTTTATGTCAGATAAGATTGGCTTATTCACAGGCTCATTTGATCCGATGACAAATGGGCATCTGGATATCATTGAACGGGCGAGCAGACTCTTTGATAAGCTCTATGTCGGTATTTTTTTTAATCCCCACAAACAAGGATTTCTCCCTATCGAAAATCGTAAACAGGGGTTAGAAAAGGCTCTGAAACATTTGGAAAATGTTGAAGTTGTGTCTTCTCATGATGAATTGGTGGTTGATGTCGCAAAAAGACTGGGGGCTACTTGTCTAGTGCGTGGTTTGAGGAATACAGCGGATTTGCAATATGAAGCCAGTTTTGATTACTACAACCATCAGCTGTCTCCTGATATAGAGACCATTTATTTACATAGTCGACCTGAACATCTCTATCTCAGTTCATCCGGTGTTAGAGAGCTTTTGAAGTTTGGTCAGGATATTGCTTGCTATGTTCCTGAGAGTATTTTGGAGGAAATAAGAAATGAAAAAAAAGATTAGATGGCCCTTATATGTCATTGCGGCCTTAATTGTGACTTTCTTGGCATTTGTAGTGCCCTTGCCCTATTATATAGAGGTTCCAGGTGGTTCGGAAGATATTCGCCAAGTCCTTAAAGTCAATGACACAGAAGATAAGGAAGCTGGTGCCTATCAATTCGTTACGGTTGGTGTCCAGCACGCTACTTTAGCCCATATGATTTATGCTTGGTTGACGCCTTTTACAGATATTCGTAGTGCTCAGGAGACTACAGGTGGATCTTCCGATGTTGAATTTATGCGGATCAATCAATTCTATATGCAAACATCGCAAAATATGGCCAAGTATCAAGGGCTAAAAACAGCTGGTAAGGATATTGAACTAAAATATCTTGGGGTTTATGTTTTGACTGTGACGGATAATTCGACCTTTAAAGGGATTCTTAACATCTCTGATACGGTCACAGCAGTCAATGATCAAACCTTTGACAGTTCCAAAGACTTGATTGATTACGTCAATTCTCAAAAACTAGGGGACTCCGTCAAGGTCACCTATGAAGAGGATGGGCAAACCAAGTCTGCAGAAGGTAAGATTATCACCTTGGAAAATGGCAAAAATGGAATTGGAATCGGTTTGATTGACCGTACAGAAGTGACCAGTGATGTTCCAATTCGCTTTTCAACAGCCGGTATCGGTGGCCCAAGTGCTGGTCTCATGTTTAGTCTGGCCATCTATACCCAAATAGCTGACCCTGGCCTTCGTAATGGTCGTATCGTTGCCGGTACAGGAACCATTGACCGCGATGGGAATGTGGGGGATATTGGAGGTATTGATAAAAAAGTTGTAGCTTCGGCTAGAGAAGGTGCCGCGATTTTCTTTGCCCCTGATAACCCTGTTAGCGAAGAAGAACAAAAAGCGCATCCGGATGCTAAAAACAACTACCAAACAGCTCTGGAAGCAGCTAAAACAATCAAGACAGATATGAAAATCGTGCCTGTTAAAACCCTACAAGACGCAATTGATTACTTGAAAAACAATCCCTAGTTTTAAGTTAAGTTTCCAAACTAGCGCACAAACAGAGAAGATGGTATAATAGTCAAATGGTTCAATTATTATTCACTCTAAGCAGTCACATGCTCTTTATTTATGTGAGTTTTTACCTTTTAAAGGATCTTGTTAGATGGGAAAAGGTTTTAAAAGTGACAACTGAGAATACAGGAAAAGTTCGTTTACTAGTAGCCTTTTTCAGTATTGTAATGGGCTACATCATGAGTTCTTTCTTTATCAGCCTATATCAGTTGTGGCAAGAAGCGCTTAGAGGATCATTATAATTTGCGTGTTTAAGAAATTACTTTCAAGATATTATTAAACTTATAGGGAGAAATAGAATTCATGGATATTATAATCTTATTGTTGATAACGCTATTAATTTATTTGTTACCTCAAAATAAGGAATATCTAAATGTTAAATCTACATCAGGGCTTAGAGGATTTCTAGCTATAGGAATAATATTTCATCATTTGTCACAATGGGTTACATCTGGTGATGAATTTTCTAATTTTTCCTATATGGGAACTTATATCGTTTCTATTTTCTTCTTTTTATCAGCCTATGGATTGTATTTTCAGAACGAAAATAAGAAAAACTATCTAGATAATTTTTTAGTTAAGAGACTTTCTAAAATTCTAGTTCCATTTTTTTCTATATCTTTGATTTATATGTTTTACAGATTTTTAAGCGGTCAATTAATGGATTTAGATTTTTTTGCTAACTTATTTAAAAAAGGAAGTACAATTATTTATAATGGATGGTTTGTCGATATTATAATTCTAATGTATATATTTTTTTATATATCATTTAAGTTTTTCAAAAATAAGTTTATTTCTATTGTTATCAATACAGTATTCATAATTGGTTATATTTGTTTAGCTATAAAATTAGGTTACGGTTTTTGGTGGTATAATAGTGTTTTCCCCTTCATAATTGGCTTAATATGGGCTAAAAATAAAGAGAAAATTGATGGAGTTTTAGATAGACATTATTTTATCATACTTGTTTTAGTAACTGTGTTACTCTTTATTTCACATCAATACGATATTTTGTTGAGGTATGTGCATTTAGAAGATAGTTATAGTTATGCGTTAGCTGCTAATTTAGATAATATTATTTTTACAATCTACTTTATTATTGTTTTTTTGAAAAAAATAAATTTTTCAAATATATATTTGATTTTAATAGGTAGTATATCGTTTGAATTATATATGATACATGGATTAGTTATTTCTATGCTAGGAAAAACACTTGTGTCATCCAGAATAAATGATGTGATATTTACATTTTTTGTGCTGGTCCTTAGTCTAATTTTAGCTTGGATTATTAATAAATTAGTTAATAGAATTACAAAGAAAGTAAGTCTATTACAAAATCAAGAGTAAAGGAAATAAGTATGGAAAAAATTGTGGTTCAAGGTGGCGATAATCGTCTGGTAGGAAGTGTTACGATCGAAGGAGCAAAGAATGCAGTCTTGCCCTTGTTGGCAGCGACTATTCTAGCCAGTGAAGGAAAGACCGTCTTGCAGAATGTTCCAATCTTGTCAGATGTTTTCACTATGAATCAGGTGGTTCGTGGTTTGAATGCCAAGGTAGATTTTGATGAGGAGGCTCATCTTGTCGAGGTGGACGCGACTGGCGATATCACTGAGGAAGCTCCTTACAAGTATGTCAGCAAGATGCGCGCATCCATCGTTGTTTTGGGGCCAATTCTTGCCCGTGTAGGTCATGCTAAGGTATCCATGCCAGGTGGTTGTACGATTGGTAGCCGTCCTATTGACCTTCATTTGAAAGGTCTAGAAGCTATGGGTGCTAAGATTAGTCAGACAGCTGGTTACATCGAAGCCAAGGCTGATCGCTTACATGGCGCTCATATCTATATGGACTTCCCAAGTGTTGGTGCTACGCAGAACTTGATGATGGCGGCGACTCTGGCTGATGGGGTGACAGTGATTGAAAATGCTGCGCGTGAGCCTGAGATTGTGGACCTAGCCATTCTCCTCAATGAAATGGGAGCCAAGGTTAAAGGGGCTGGTACAGAGACCATTACCATTACTGGTGTGGAGAAACTTCACGGTACGACTCACAATGTGGTCCAAGACCGTATCGAAGCTGGAACCTTTATGGTGGCTGCTGCCATGACTGGTGGTGATGTCTTGATTCGAGACGCTGTCTGGGAGCATAACCGTCCCTTGATTGCCAAGTTGCTTGAAATGGGAGTGGAAGTGACAGAGGAGACTGAAGGGATTCGAGTTCGCTCTCAACTAGAAAATCTAAAAGCTGTTCATGTGAAAACCTTGCCTCACCCAGGATTTCCAACAGATATGCAGGCTCAATTTACAGCCTTGATGACCGTCGCAAAAGGGGAGTCAACTATGGTGGAGACAGTTTTCGAAAATCGTTTCCAACATCTAGAAGAAATGCGTCGCATGGGCTTGCACTCTGAGATTATCCGTGATACAGCTCGTATTGTTGGTGGTCAACCTTTGCAGGGGGCAGAAGTTCTTTCAACTGACCTTCGTGCCAGTGCTGCCTTAATTTTGACAGGTTTGGTAGCACAAGGAGAAACTGTGGTCGGTAAATTGGTTCACTTGGATAGAGGTTACTACCGTTTTCATGAGAAGTTGGCACAGCTAGGTGCTAATATTCAGCGGATTGAGGCAAGTGATGAAGATGAATAAGAAATCAAGCTACGTAATCAAGCGTTTACTTCTAGTCATTTTGGTACTGTTTTTGGGTGCTCTAGCCCTAGGTGTCGGCTTAATGGTAGGTTATGGAATCTTGGGCAAGGGTCAAGATCCATGGGCTATCCTGTCTCCAGCAAAATGGCAGGAATTGATTCATAAATTTACAGGAAATTAGGCTGGAGAACCAGTCTTTTTCTAGAGATAAGGAGAAAAATGGATAAAAAAACAAGACAGACACTGATCGGACTACTAGTGTTATTGCTTTTATCTGCGGGAAGCTATTATATCAAGCAGATGCAGTCGACAGCTAATACTCCTAAAACTAAGGTGAGTCAGAAAAAACAAGCGTCTGAAGCTCCTAGTCAAGAATTGGCAGAAAGTGTCTTAACAGATGTAGTCAAGAGTCAAATAAAAGGGAGTCTGGAGTGGAATGGATCAGGTGCTTTTATCGTCAATGGTAATAAAACAAATCTAGATGCCAAAGTTTCAAGTAAGCCCTACGCTGATAACAAAACAAAGACAGTGGGAAAGGAAACAGTACCAACCGTAGCAAATGCCCTCTTGTCTAAGGCTACTCGTCAGTACAAGAATCGTGAAGAAACTGGGAATGGTTCGACTTCATGGACTCCTCCTGGCTGGCATCAGGTTAAGAATCTAAAGGGTACTTATACCCATGCGGTCGATAGAGGTCACTTGTTAGGCTATGCCTTAATCGGTGGCTTGGATGGTTTTGATGCCTCGACAAGCAATCCTAAAAACATTGCTGTTCAAACAGCCTGGGCAAATCAGGCGCAAGCCGAGGATTCGACTGGTCAAAACTACTATGAAAGCATGGTACGTAAGGCCTTGGACCAAAACAAGCGTGTCCGTTACCGTGTAACCCTTTACTACGCTTCGAATGAGGATTTAGTTCCTTCAGCTTCACAGATTGAAGCTAAGTCTTCAGACGGAGAATTGGAATTTAATGTTCTAGTTCCCAATGTTCAAAAAGGGCTTCAACTGGATTACCGAACTGGAGAAGTGACTGTTACTCAGTAAAATACAAAATAAACTCCTATGTCACTTGTGGATATAGGAGTTCTTTCTTACTAGTTTAAGCAGGGCTACAATAGATACTGTTACTCAATGAAAATCAAAGTGTAAACTAGGAAGCTAGTCGCAGGTTGCTCAAAGCACGGCTTTGAGGTTGCAGATAAAGCTGACGTGGTTTGAAGAGATTTTCGAAGAGTATGATAAAAAATAATATGTACTGGACTATATTTTGTGATATAATAAAGGATAAGATACTATTTTAGGAGAAGAACTATGGAAGACCCAAGTAGTCAGAATTTGTTGCTACAATTTGTTTTATTGTTTATCTTGACGGTATTAAATGCCTTTTTCTCAGCCACAGAAATGGCCATGGTTTCACTTAACCGTGCGCGTGTTGAACAAAAGGCAGAAGAAGGAGATAGACGCTATATCCGTCTGCTGAAGGTACTAGAAAATCCTAACCACTTTTTATCAACCATTCAAGTAGGGATTACCCTGATTACAATCTTATCTGGGGCGAGTTTGGCAGACACTCTGGGACGAGAAATTGCATCTTGGCTTGGAAATGGCGAAACATCTTATGCCGTTGCAAGTTTTCTATCTTTAGCATTTTTGACTTATATTTCCATCGTTTTTGGGGAATTGTATCCTAAGAGAATCGCTCTTAATCTAAAGGATGCCTTGGCGATTCGTACAGCGCCAGTTATCATTGGGCTTGGGAAACTAGTTAGTCCCTTTGTTTGGCTCTTGTCTGCATCTACCAATCTCTTGAGTCGCTTGACTCCGATGACCTTTGACGATGCTGACGAAAAAATGACCCGTGATGAAATTGAGTACATGTTGACAAATAGTGAAGAAACACTAGATGCTGACGAAATTGAGATGTTACAAGGGATTTTTTCACTAGATGAACTGATGGCCAGAGAAGTCATGGTTCCTCGAACGGATGCCTTTATGGTCGATATTCAGGATGATAGTCAAACCATCATCCAAAGTATTTTAAAACAAAATTATTCTCGTATCCCTGTCTATGATGGAGACAAGGATAACGTGATTGGAATCATTCACACCAAGAGTCTCCTTAATGCGGGCTTTGTGGACGGTTTTGACAATATTGTTTGGAAGAAAATCTTACAAGATCCACTTTTTGTTCCTGAAACTATTTTTGTGGATGACTTATTAAAAGAACTGCGCAATACTCAAAGACAAATGGCAATCTTGCTGGATGAATACGGTGGGATGGCTGGTTTGGTGACCCTAGAAGACCTCTTAGAGGAAATCGTTGGGGAAATCGATGACGAAACAGATAAAGCGGCAATAGATGTTCATCAAATCGGTGAGGATACTTACATTGTTCAAGGTACCATGAATCTCAATGATTTTAATGACTACTTTGATGTTGAACTGGAAAGTGATGACGTTGATACCATCGCTGGTTACTATTTGACAGGAGTTGGGACCATTCCAACGACTGAGAAACTCAGTTATGAATTAGTCAGCCAAAACAAACAGCTTATCCTTACCAATGATAAAGTGAAAAATGGACGCGTTACCAAGGTAAAAGTCCAAATTACCGAAGTTGAAATAGAAGAAGAAACAGAGTAAACTAGAGGCTTTTGTCACCAGGTGTGACGAAGCTTTTTCAGTTGATTTCAAAAGGAAATTGTGTCCTCGAAAAACTCAGCCCCAAACTTGCCCCAAAAGTTTTTTAAAGTTATACGTATTTATTCAAGGAAAAAGAAAAAAGCCCTTTAAATTGGGCTTTCTGTTTAAATGAAACCTGATAAATCAAGTTAAAGAAGGCGGTAGACGGATTTGAACCGACGATCAAGCTTTTGCAGAGCCGTGCCTTACCACTTGGCTATACCGCCTTAACGTTTATTATTATACCTTGAAAATGATTTTCAGTCAATAGCTTTTTCAGATTTTTTGTATCAATAAGCCTAAATATTCTGAAAATTCGTTTACTTTTCTTGAAATCTATGATATAATTGATGATAACCTATACTTTATTTATAAGAGGAGTAAATAAATGAAAAAAAGTCAAGTGCTTGCTGTAGCGGGAGCTACCTTATTAGCGTCAGGAGTTCTAGCTGCGTGTTCAAACACTAGTTCAAATAATGCTAAACTAGCAAAAGATTACCAATATGTTTATCAAACAGATCCAGAAACCTTGGATTATATCGTCAGCAATATCGATTCTACATCATTCGTCACAACAAATGCTGTAGATGGTTTGTTGGCTAATGATAAATATGGTAACCTGGTTCCTTCTATTGCTGAATCATGGACAGTTTCAAAAGATGGTTTGACTTATACCTATAAAATCCGTAAGGATGCTAAATGGGTTACAGCAGAGGGAGAAGAATACGCTCCTGTAACTGCTAAAGACTTCGTTACTGGTTTGAAACATGCCGTAGATGGAAAATCAAAAGGACTTTCAATCGTTAGCTCTTCTATTAAGGGATTAGAACCCTATATCAAGGGTGAAACAAGCGATTTTTCAACCGTTGGAGTAAAAGCGCTTGATGATCAAACACTAGAATATACCTTGAACCAGCCAGAAACTTTCTGGAATGACAAGACCACTAGTGGTGTTTTGATGCCGGTTAATGAAGAATTCTTAACTTCAAAAGGGGAAGGTTTTGGTGCCCCAACCGATGCTAACTCTATTCTTTATAACGGTCCATTTGTCTTAAAATCTGTAACTCCAAAATCATCTATCGAGATGGCTAAAAATGATGCTTACTGGGACAAAGAAAATGTAAAAATTGAGAACGTTAAGTTCACTTTCTGGGATGGTAAGGACCAAGATGTCATTGCCAAAGGTTTTGCTGATGGTCAATATAGCAAGGCTCGTATCTTCCCTACAAGTTCTACATATGAAAAATATGCAGCTGACTTTAAAGATAACATTTACTTTAATGAACCAGGAGCGGGTGTTGCAACTGTCAGCTTGAACTATGGCCGTACAACCTATAACCACACTGCCAAAACAAGTGATGCCCAAAAGACATCTACTCAGAAAGCATTGCTAAACAAGGAATTCCGTCAAGCCTTGAACTTTGCTGTCGATCGCAATTCTTATTCAGCTCAAACAAATGGTACTGATGGAGCTGCAGTAGCCATCCGTAATACATTTGCACCTTATAATCTTCAAGTTGGTAAGAAAACATTTGGTGAATTGGTACAAGATAGCTTGGCTAAGACAAATTCTTCTACTTGGTCAAACGTGTCTCTAGCAGATTCTCAAAATGGCCTTTACAATGAAGAAAAAGCTAAAGAAATCTTTGCTAAAGCAAAATCAAGCCTACAAGCTGAAGGTGTTGAATTCCCAATCCACTTGGATGCCTTGGTTATCCAAGAATCAACAGCGGTTGTAAACCGTGTTCAATCATTGAAACAATCAATTGAAAAAGTATTGGGTTCAGATAATGTTGTTGTAGACTTACAACAAATGACTCAAGCAGAAGCTTTACCAATTTCATTTAGCGCTCCAACAGCTAAAGAGCAAGACTGGGATATCCATACCTTGCTAGGATGGAACCCTGACTATCAAGATCCTTCTACTTTCTTGGATCAATTCGTCCTTAAGGGAGGAAGCACTCGTCTTTACCTTGGTATTGACCAAAACACAGATGCATCAGTAGTAAGCAAACTTGGTTTAGCTGACTATGGAAAATTACTTGATGACGCAAACAGCGAAAACCAAGATGTTCAAAAACGTTATGAAAAATACGCGGTGGCACAAGCTTGGTTGACTGATAATGCTTTGACAATTCCAGTAATGGCTTCTCCTAAAGAAACAGCCGTTTCATATGTTTCAAAAGTTCTACCATTTAGCTCTTCATATTCAGTAGCCGGCCTTAAAGGTGAAAATTCAGGATACTTGAAGTACACTGAAGTTGGTGAAAAAGCAATCACCAAAGAAGAGTATGAAAAAGCTCGTGAAAAATGGTTGAAAGAAAAGACTGAGTCAAACGAGAAAGCTCAAAAAGAATTGGCAAGTCATGTGAAGTAAATAATTTTCAATAGAACTTTCTCTCCATGAGGAGAAGGTTCTTTTGGGATTTTTAAAGGAAATGATATGAAAAAATATATTTTTATGCGTGTTTTGCGGTCATTGGTTTCTATCTTCTTAGTAACAACCTTGACTTACACGATCATCTATACAATGGTTCCTCGAAAATTGATTTTCAAACAGGATACCAACTATAATAAGATTGCGACAACTGCTGATAAACGTGATAACTATGAGAATACTGTTTATGAGCGTATGGGCTATATCGAGTACTACGATACCAAAGAGTTGCAAGAAAAAGCTAGCCAGATGGATGCTTCTGTAACAGTTGAAGCCAATGACACCAACAAGGCTATCTATGAAAAATACATCAAACAAATCGGTCATGGTTGGACCCTGGGAGAATTTACTGAAAGTGGCCAATTCTACGCTACTCGTGAAATCCCGATTTTTGAACGTGTTTTCAAATTCTATGCTAACTTGATTGACATTGATCATACTAATAAAATTCAAGACCCTGAAAATCCAGACTTGAAACGTTACCTTCGTTTTGAAAATGATCCAGCTATCGGATGGTCCTTGGTTGGTTCAGGAACTAAACACAAATATCTCTTGTACTTCAACAGTCAGTTCCCATTTGTGCATCAAAACTTTGTGAACATTAATTTAGGTGACTCTTATCCAACCTATGCTAATAGCCCTGTTTTACAGGTTATTACTCAGGGTCAAGGGCAAACAAAAACATCTCAAGTTCAGTTCCCAACAGGTAAGAAAACTTCTTCTGTAAATATTTACTCAAGAACCTACAAGTCTCCTAGTCAGGCTGATTCACGTGAAGTAGCTAACTATGGGAAAGATGACCCATATACTGCTACTGAAAGCAACTACCAATATCCTTCTATGATTGCTAGCTCTGCAATCGTTGGATTGATCGGTTTGGTGATTTCTTATGCGATTGCCGTGCCACTTGGTTCAGCTATGGCTCGCTTCAAGAACACTTGGATTGATAGCTTCTCAACAGGGGCTTTGACCTTCTTGATGGCTCTTCCAACCATTGCTTTGGTTTACATTGTTCGTTTGATTGGATCATCAATTGGTCTTCCAGATTCATTCCCTATCTTGGGTGCTGGAGATTGGCGTTCGTATGTTTTACCAGCAGTTATCCTTGGTTTATTGGGTGCTCCTGGTACCGCTATTTGGATTCGTCGTTACATGATTGACTTGCAATCACAGGATTTTGTTCGTTTTGCTCGTGCAAAAGGTTTGTCTGAAAAAGAAATTTCAAACAAACACATCTTTAAAAATGCCATGGTTCCGCTGGTTTCAGGGATTCCTGGTGCTGTTATCGGGGTTATCGGTGGTGCAACCCTTACTGAAACAGTCTTCGCCTTCCCAGGTATGGGTAAAATGTTGATTGACTCTGTAAAAGCATCTAATAACTCTATGGTCGTAGGTCTTGTCTTCATCTTTACATGTATTTCTATCTTCTCACTTCTTTTGGGAGATATTTGGATGACTATTATTGACCCACGTATTAAATTGACTGAGAAAGGAGGCAAATAATGTCTACAATCGATAAAGAAAAATTTCAGTTTGTAAAACGTGACGATTTTGCCTCTGAAGCCATTGATGCGCCAGCTTATTCATACTGGGGTTCAGTGTTTAGACAATTTATGAAGAAGAAATCAACTGTAGTCATGTTGGGAATCTTGGTAGCTATCATTTTGATGAGTTTCATCTACCCAATGTTTTCTAAGTTTGATTTCAATGATGTCAGCAAAGTGAACGATTTTAGTGCTCGTTATATTAAGCCAAATGCTGAGCATTGGTTCGGTACTGACAGTAACGGTAAATCGCTCTTTGACGGTGTTTGGTTCGGAGCTCGTAACTCTATCCTCATTTCTGTGATTGCGACAGTAATTAACTTGGTTATCGGTGTCTTTGTCGGTGGTATTTGGGGAATTTCGAAATCAGTAGACCGTGTGATGATGGAAGTTTATAACGTCATCTCAAACATCCCATCTCTTTTGATTGTCATTGTCTTGACTTACTCAATCGGAGCTGGATTCTGGAATCTGATTTTTGCAATGAGTGTAACAACATGGATTGGGATTGCCTACTCAATTCGTATCCAAATCATGCGTTACCGTGACTTAGAGTACAACCTTGCTTCACGCACACTCGGAACTCCAACATACAAAATTGTCATTAAAAATATCATGCCACAATTGGTATCTGTTATTGTTACGACTACATCACAAATGCTTCCAGCATTTATCTCCTATGAAGCCTTTCTGTCATTCTTTGGACTTGGATTGCCTATTACAGTACCAAGTTTAGGTCGATTGATTTCAGATTATTCACAGAACGTAACAACAAATGCATACCTCTTCTGGATTCCATTGACAACTTTGGTCTTGGTATCCTTGTCACTTTTCGTAGTTGGTCAAAACCTAGCGGATGCTAGTGATCCACGTACACATAGATAGGAGTAGAAATGACAAAAGAAAAAAATGTAATTTTGACTGCTCGCGATATTGTCGTGGAATTTGACGTTCGTGACAAAGTATTGACAGCCATTCGCGGCGTTTCCCTTGAACTAGTTGAAGGAGAAGTATTAGCCTTGGTAGGTGAGTCAGGATCAGGGAAATCTGTTTTGACAAAGACTTTCACAGGTATGCTTGAAGAAAATGGTCGCATTGCCCAAGGAAGTATTGACTACCGTGGTCAGGACTTGACAGCCTTGTCTTCTCACAAGGATTGGGAACAAATTCGTGGTGCTAAGATTGCGACTATCTTCCAAGATCCAATGACTAGTTTGGACCCAATTAAAACAATTGGTAGTCAGATTACAGAAGTTATTGTAAAACACCAAGGCAAAACAGCTAAAGAAGCGAAAGAATTGGCGATTGACTACATGAATAAGGTTGGGATTCCAGATGCAGATAGACGTTTTGATGAATACCCATTCCAATATTCTGGAGGGATGCGTCAACGTATCGTTATTGCTATTGCCCTTGCCTGCCGACCTGATGTCTTGATCTGTGATGAGCCAACAACTGCCTTGGATGTAACCATCCAAGCACAGATTATTGATTTGCTAAAATCTTTACAAAACGAGTACCATTTCACAACAATCTTTATCACCCATGACCTTGGTGTGGTAGCAAGTATTGCGGATAAGGTAGCAGTTATGTATGCGGGAGAAATCGTTGAGTATGGAACTGTTGAGGAAGTCTTCTATGACCCTCGCCATCCATATACATGGAGTCTCTTGTCTAGCTTGCCTCAGCTTGCTGATGATAAAGGGGAACTTTACTCAATCCCAGGAACACCTCCGTCACTTTATACTGACCTGAAAGGGGATGCCTTTGCCTTGCGTTCTGACTATGCAATGCAGATTGACTTTGAACAAAAAGCTCCTCAATTCTCAGTATCAGAGACACATTGGGCTAAAACTTGGCTACTTCATGAGGATGCTCCAAAAGTAGAAAAACCAGCTGTGATTGCAAATCTTCACGATAAGATCCGTGATAAAATGGGATTTGCCCATCTGGCTGACTAGGAGGAAGGAAATGTCTGAAAAATTAGTAGAAATCAAAGATTTAGAAATTTCCTTCGGTGAAGGAAGTAAGAAGTTTGTCGCGGTTAAAAATGCTAACTTCTTTATCAACAAGGGAGAAACTTTCTCGCTTGTAGGTGAGTCAGGTAGTGGGAAAACAACTATTGGTCGTGCCATCATCGGTCTTAATGATACAAGTAATGGGGATATCATTTTTGATGGTCAAAAGATTAATGGTAAGAAATCGCGTGAACAAGCTGCAGAATTGATTCGTCGTATCCAGATGATTTTTCAAGATCCTGCCGCAAGTTTGAATGAACGTGCGACTGTTGATTATATTATTTCTGAAGGTCTTTACAATCATCATCTGTTCAAGGATGAAGAAGAACGTAAAGAGAAAGTTAAAAATATTATCCGTGAAGTGGGGCTTCTTGCTGAGCACTTGACTCGTTACCCTCATGAATTCTCAGGTGGTCAACGTCAACGTATCGGTATTGCCCGTGCCTTGGTCATGCAACCAGACTTTGTTATTGCGGATGAGCCCATTTCAGCCTTGGACGTTTCTGTGCGTGCTCAAGTCTTGAACTTGCTCAAAAAATTCCAAAAAGAACTTGGTTTGACCTATCTCTTTATCGCCCATGACTTGTCTGTCGTTCGCTTTATTTCAGATCGTATCGCAGTTATTTACAAGGGTGTTATTGTAGAGGTTGCAGAAACAGAAGAATTGTTTAACAATCCAATTCACCCATATACTCAAGCCTTGCTTTCAGCGGTACCAATCCCAGATCCAATCTTGGAACGCAAGAAGGTCTTGAAAGTATATGATCCAGATCAACATGATTATGAGACAGATAAGCCATCTATGGTAGAAATCCGTCCAGGTCACTATGTTTGGGCTAACCAAGCCGAATTGGCACGTTATCAACAAGGGTTAAACTAATAATGGTTTTATAATTTCCATGTCAATTTTTATGGAAATTATAAACCTTTTTTTGTTGGACTGATTTGAAAGTCTTTGAAAGCTACCTGAAAGAATTTTCGAAAGAAATAGAATTCTTAGAAAATCATTGAATTATAGTGAGATGAAATAAAATCTTAACAACTTGATTAGGAAAGTCAAATTAATTTCTAGAAAAGTTATAGAAGTCGCGGCGTATTACTCTAGCTTCAATCTACTATAGTCTAATACTCTTCGAAAATCTCTTCAAACCACGTCAGCGTCGCCTTATCGTATATATGTGACTGACTTCGTCAGTCTTATCTATAACCTCAAAACAGTGTTTTGAGCAGCCTGCGGCTAGCTTCCTAGTTTGCTTTTTGATTTTCATTGAGTATAATATCTACAATGTAAAAAACTCTAGCTATCAGTTCATTGATAGTTAGAGTTTTTCTATTCATATGATTTAAGGAGTTTAAATAAGGCTTCTATTTCTGATGACGGTGTAGCTGATTTAAGGTAAGCGTAATAAACTGTAAAAGTTATCTTATCCTTCGGTATAAGAGGGATTTTTATTAAATCATCATCTTCATCAGAAAGTGCGATATCAGCCAGTAAACTAAGGCCAATCCCTTTCTTTAAAAGTTCTTTAAGAATGACAATATCATCCGTCTTAAAGAATATTTCTGCCTTGTTTTGATACTTTTGATTAAGTATTTCAAAAGCTTTCAGGTGAACAAAGTGTTCGTCTAAGAGTATAAAGGATTGATCTACTAATTCTTCAAAAGCGAGGGAAGGAACAGTGGCAAAAGGATGGTTCTTAGATAAAACGACATACAGTTCTTTATGAAATAGCTCGTGTGTCTCTATTGAAGGATAATTGAGAGGTTCAATTAAACCGAGTAGGCTTGCATTAAGGTCTCCCTTAAGGAGAAGGTTTAATAACTCTACGGAGCCACCGCGGATAGGGCGTATCTTTTTTAAAAAATCGAATTTATCTTTTTCGTTTAAGGCAGCGAAGAGATACTGAATGATAATAGGAGGGAATCCTACAGTAGAGTATTGTGCCAAGGAGCGGTTAATTTCTTTTTGAGTAGAAATGACCTCAGGTAAGATCAGTTCTGTATGCTTTAGAAGGATTTGTCCTTGAGGAGTTAGCTTGAAGGAACGATGCGAGGGGTCATGGTGAATCAATTTGCAGTTAAAGGATTCCTCTAAGCGCTTGATAGCATAAGAAATAGATGGTTGGCTGACTTTATGTTGTTTTGCTACTTCCGTATAGGATTGAAGCTGGCAGAGGTCATAAAAATATTGTAGATCTTTTAAATTCATATGGGTTCACTTTCATTAGTTGGAGAAGGAAAATAAGTGGAAAACAGCAGATAAATAATTTTTATCCGTATCCTACAATTTGACTATACGAGTATTCACCAGTTAAAATGTAAGTGAGTCAGGGATCTCAAAGATTATCTAAGATACTCTCAAAAATGACCAACATTTTTTCTCGTTTATCAATAGGGAGCTGTTTAATCTTCATGTTGATTCTTTTGAGTGAAAGATTGTCACTCTTATCAGAGGTTGATTCAAGGCTATCAAAATTGAAAAATTCCTCTGGGGTCATTTCTAGGGCGTCAATCACTTTTTCAAGACTGTGAATGGTCAGATTCACATTTTGGTTTTCAAGTTGATTGATATACTTAAGCCCGAGTCCTGCTTGTTCCGAAAGTTCTTCCTGGCTCATTTTATTCTGTGTTCGAAAATATTTCACTTTTTGGGAAATATATTGTTGTAAATAGTTTTTAGTTGTCATATAAATAGAATACAAGTTTTATATGACAAAAAGCACCTTAAAAAATACAAAGTATTACATAACATACCTAGATGATATTTATTTTAATGAGGATTGTCAATTTGTATGATTGGTTTATTTTACTCGAAACTTTTAGTAAAGAGAGATCATCGAGAGTTTGATGAGTTCAGAAATTTATAACATATGCGTATACAATTGTATTATTTAAACAACAACGTTTTACGAACAATTCGTTTCATGTGGTATAATATAAGTAAAAAGGAGCTTGCACTATGACTGCACATGATATTTTAAACAATCCTTTCCTCAATAAAGGTACTGCCTTTACCTTAGAGGAGCGAAAGGAACTAGGCCTTATTGGTTTACTGCCACCGTATGTTCAAACGATTGAAGAACAAGCGGCGCAAACTTATGCACAAATGCAAACAAAAGCCAATGATTTGGAAAAACGTCTTTTCCTAATGGAAATTTTTAATACCAACAGGACTCTTTTCTATTACCTCTTTTCTCAACATTTGAAAGAATTCAATCCAATTGTATATGATCCAACCATTGCAGATACGATTGAAGGCTATAGTGATCTTTTTGTAGATCCCCAATATGCGGGATATCTTGATATCAATCATCCTGAAAATATTGAAGCTACTTTGAAAAACGCTGCCGGGGGTCGCGAGATTCGTCTCATTGTTGTAACAGATGCAGAAGGAATCCTTGGAATTGGCGACTGGGGAACAAATGGTGTCGATATTTCTGTTGGGAAATTGATGGTCTATACAGGTGCTGCTGGAATCAATCCTTCGATGGTCCTTCCTTTAGTCATTGATGCAGGGACTAACCGTGAAGAACTTCGTAACAATTCTAATTACTTAGGAAATCGTCACGAAAGGGTCCGCGGAGATCGTTACTACGACTTCATTGACCAATTTGTTCAAACAGCAGAACGTCTCTTTCCTAAACTCTACCTTCACTGGGAAGACTTCGGCCGCTTGAATGCTGCCAATATTCTTGAAAAATACCGGAAACAAATTCCGACCTTTAATGATGATATTCAAGGTACAGGAATCGTTACCTTGGGTGGTATCTTTGGTTCGCTGGATATTAGTGGTGAAAAATTAACAGATCAAGTTTATCTCTGCTATGGTGGTGGTACTGCGGGTGCAGGAATTGCCTCTCGTGTTCTTCGTGAAATGGTAAGTGAAGGTCTTTCTGAAGAAGAAGCCTATAAACGTTTCTTTATGGTTGATAAACAAGGTCTTCTCTTTGATGACATGGATGACTTGACACCAGAGCAAAAACCATTTGCTAAGAAACGTGCTGACTTTAGTAACGCAGATAAGTTGACTGACCTGCTTGAAGTAGTGAAGACTGTGAAGCCAACTATTCTTGTAGGAACTTCAACTCAGCCTAATACCTTCACTAAAGAAATAGTAGAAGCTATGTGTGAAAACACAGAACGTCCAATGATCTTCCCTTTGTCAAATCCAACTAAATTGGCAGAAGCTAGTGCCAAAGATTTGATTGAATGGTCAGATGGCAAAGCTTTTGTCGCAACAGGAATTCCTGCTGATACGGTTTCTTATAAAGGTGTAGACTATGTGATTGGTCAAGCAAATAATGCCCTGATTTACCCAGGTCTTGGTCTAGGTATGCTGGCTTCTGAAGCAAGTATTTTGACTGATGAAATGATTGGAGCAGCGGCGCATTCATTGAGTGGTATTGTCAATCCAGGCCAACCAGGAGCTCCTGTCTTGCCACCATTCAAGTATGTAGCAGATGTTTCTATTAAAGTAGCAGAAGCAGTCGCTAAAAAAGCACAAGAGCAAGGTCTTGCACGCGCTAAGGAAACAGATATGGCCAAAGCAGTTCGTGATTTGAAGTGGTATCCAGAGTATAAATAATTCATTTCTGTTGCCTATCCTCGGGATACTTAGCTTATTTTGGATATGTTAGCAATCTACAGAGTTGATAACCGAAAAGTAAAGAGATTGTCGTATTGACTAATGGTTTTAAACAGTATAAAATAACTGTCGATTTTTTGTCCGACTGCCAAGAGTCAGTTTAATACTACACTAAAATCAAAATGCATTATATAATAGTGATATGAAATCAACCAAAGAAGAAATACAAGCCATCAAAACACTTTTAAAAAACTCTAGTACAACTGAATACCATAAAAGTCTTCAAATCGTTCTATTTTGTCTAATGGGCAAATCTTTGAAATTATCCTAAAAGAATTGAAAGAATTATGAAAGAATTTTCGAAAAATTTTAAAAAATTCTGAAATATTCTTGACAGGTGATGAAAAAGGTGGTAAGATAGGAAACATCAAAAAAGAAAGCAGAAAAAGAAATGAATAAGAAACAAGCTGTAACGATGAATCAAAACTTTTACTTTAGCTACTTTAGATAGTGTTTGTAGACATGTCACCATGGATGCAAACAGTTCAAGCAATTTGTTTGTATCTATGTGGCTAAGATTTTTGATTGTGGTCCATATAGATGAATATCTAAATGGACTAGCTAAGTTGTAACTTGTTAGCTTATTTCAAGCATCCGTTTAGATATTATCTAGGCGGTTTTTTGTTTTATCTTTTCTGAGAAGGAGTTTCATTATGAAAGTTGTTCGAAAATTACTAGCCCCTCTCTTGGTAGTAGGGATCCTCTTGATCTCTCTGATCAGTTTGCATCAGTTGAAGGCGGATAAGAAAAAAGATGTGTTTCGTATCGGTATTTCGCAGTTTATTACCCACCAGTCCCTAGACGCTACTAGAGAGGGATTTGTGGATGAGCTGGCCAAGCAAGGTTATGTGGAAGGGAAAAATATTGAGATTGATTTGCAAAATGCACAGGGTGAACAAAGAAATCTAAAAACGATTTCCCAGCAACTAGCAGAATCTAGTGATGTCGTTCTAGCAATCGCAACGCCTTCTGCTCAGAGCTTGGCTAATACAACACAAACGACACCGGTTATCTTTTCAGCTGTAACAGATCCTGTCAGTGCCAAGTTGGTTGAGTCAAGAGAACATCCTGGGGGCAATGTAACTGGGACAAGCGACCAGTCATCAGATGCCATTTCAACCCAAATCAATTTGATAAAGAAAGTGTTGCCAAAGGCTAAAACAATTGGAATTCTCTATACTCAGAGCGAGCCAAACTCAGCTGTCCAAAAGGATGAAGCTAAGCGACTTCTGGAAGAAAAAGGCTTTACCGTTGTTGAAAAAACAATCTTGGACAGTAACAACGTCAAGGCTGCAGCAGAGAGTTTGATGGCTGAAGTGGATATGGTTTTTGTACCAACGGATAATATCATTTCGTCAACCATGGAAACAGTCAAGCAGGTTTCTATTAAACACAAGGTTCCAGTATTCGGTGGTTCAACAGAAATGATTGCGGTTGGTGGCTTGTATAACTACGGAACCAATTATGAAGAATTGGGACGGCAGACAGCTCGTATGTTGATTCGTGTTTTAAAAGGTGAGAAGCCAGAAAATATAGCAGTTGAGTTACCTGAAAAATTGGAATTGCATACTAATAAAGAAATGGCAGATGCACTAGGAATTGATATTAGTAAGTTAGAAAGCAAGGAATAGGGAGGTTTAAGATGAGTTTTGTATTATCTAGTTTATCAGAAGGTTTGTTGTGGTCGATTATGGCCATTGGAGTCTACTTGACTTTCCGTATTTTGGATATTGCGGATATGACTGCTGAAGGAGCCTTTCCTCTGGGGGCAGCTGTCGTTGTATCGCAGATACAGGCAGGGGCAAATCCTTGGATTGCGACCTTACTTGCTTTGCTGGCAGGTATGATTGCTGGTCTTGTATCAGGAATGCTCCACACCAAGATGAAAATCCCAGCTCTCTTGACAGGGATTGTGACCTTGACAGGGCTTTATTCAATCAATATTAAAATCATGGGAAGTGTGCCCAATCTTTCCTTGGGAGATTCTTCAACTGTCTTTCAACAATTGGCGAGCTTGGGGCTGACAACTGAAGAAGCTGTTTTCACGCTCAGCTTGGTTTGTCTCTTACTTGTTTGTTTGGTCTTGACTCTTTTGATGAAAACGGAGATTGGATTAGTCTTGCGTTCGACTGGAGACAATATTCCGATGAGTGAGGCCAATGGGGTCAATGTAGACACCATGAAGATTGTTGGTTATATGATTTCAAATGGTCTGATTGCTCTGTGTGGTTCCTTATTTGCTCAGAATGATGGATTTTCAGATGTGACTTCTGGGACAGGGACCATCGTTGTTGGTTTGAGTGCAGTCATTATTGCAGAAGTATTGATACACGACTTGACCATTGGAGGTCGCTTGTTATCTATCGGAATCGGTGCTATTGTTTACCGTTTGATTATTTTAAATATCTATGAAATTCCAAATCTAGATCAAAACCTGGTCCGTCTCTTTAATGCAATCTTGTTAGCCTTGGTTCTATTTGCACCAGAGTTGCAAAAGAGATTAAAGATTCGTGGTTTGAAACTGAGAAATGAATAGGAGGAGAAAGTTATGGCAAGTTTGTTAACACTTGAAAATATTCACAAAACATTTGAAGCAGGGACGGTCAATGAAAACCATGTCCTCAAAGGATTAGATTTAGAGGTTGAAGAGGGAGATTTTATCTCTGTGATTGGTGGAAATGGAGCAGGGAAATCCACTTTGATGAATATCTTGGCTGGCAATTTATCTGTGGACGAAGGGGACCTTTTGTTGGAAGGGAAATCCATTAAAAATCTGAGTGTACGAAAGAGAGCCAAGGATATTGCCCGTGTTTTTCAAGATCCTAAGATGGGGACAGCTTCTCGTTTGACGATTGAGGAGAATATGGCCATTGCCTTGAGACGTGGACAGAAGAGAGGGCTTGGCTGGGGCGTGAAGGAGAAGGACAGAATCCAGTTCCAAGAGGCCTTGAAAGAGTTGAATATCGGTCTTGAAAATCGTTTGAAAGTGGATGCTCAATACCTTTCAGGAGGACAAAGACAGGCCTTGACCCTAGTCATGGCAGCCTTGGTGAAACCTAAGCTCTTGCTGTTGGATGAACACACTGCAGCCCTTGACCCGAAAACGAGTCAAATGGTGATGGACTTGACGCAAAAGATTGTGGAACACCATCAGTTGACTACTCTGATGATTACCCACGATATGAACCATGCGATTGAGTACGGCAATCGTCTCATTATGCTCTATCAAGGTAAGATAGTGGTGGATGTCAAAGGAGAAGAGAAAAAGCATCTGACAGTTGAAGACCTCATGCATCTCTTCCAGAAAAATAGTGGCCAAAACCTCGTCAGTGATGAATTAGTTTTGGGATAAAGAAAAATACCACACTTTGTAAGACACAAGGTGTGGTTGTATTTTATCTCTTAGACCAAGTCCTCTTCATGAAGAGAAGTAGGATTGGGTATATCTCCAAGCGCCCTGCAATCATTGCAAAGGAGAGGAGAATTTTTGAGATAGGACTAAAGATTGAGAAACTAGAAGTGGTTCCTAGAATAGGTCCTATATTATTGAAACAGCTAAAGACAGCGCTAGTCACAACCAGAAAATCATTGCTATCTAGGCTGACAATAAAGATAAGGGATAGCAAAATCATAGAATAGATGACAAAGTATTTGAGAATCTTATGCTGGGTATCCTTGTCAATCACCGTTTTATTAACATGGAGGGTCAAAACACGGTGGGGCGATAGGATTGACAAAATCTGATTTTTAGCAATTTTTGAAAGGATGAGGCCTCGAATAACCTTGAGTCCACCTGCAGTTGAACCAGCAGAACCACCGATTCCCATGAGGAAGAGAAGGATAAACTGGGAGAAGAGGGGCCAGTTGGTAATGTCTCCGTAACCAAAACCAGTCGTTGTAATGATATTGGAAACCTGGAAGAAGGCCATTTCAAAACTCTTTGAAAATCCTGGATAGAGATAGAGGGTATTAAGGCTAATCAAGCCTGTAGAAAGCAGAACAATGACCAGGTAAGCACGAAGTTCCTCGTCACCAAAGAAGGCTTTGACCCGACGGAGCATGAGGTAGTAGTAGAGATTGAAATTTACCCCAAAAACCAAAACTCCGATACTAACTAGATAGGTAATCAGTGAGCTACCATAGTGGGCGATTCCATCGTTATAGACTGTAAAACCTCCTGTACCTGCTGTTCCCATGGCAATGACAAAACTATCAAATAGGGGCATGCCAGCCAGATAATAGATGATGACAAAGAGGGAGAAGAGAGCTAGATAAAGGAGATAGAGAATCTGGGCAGTATTTTTGAGTTTGGATACAACCTTGCCAAAAACAGGGCCAGGAACCTCAGCTTTCATCACTTCTAGGTGGCTATTCTTGGCATTGTCCATAATAGCAAGTGCAAAAACAAGCACTCCCATCCCTCCAATCAAGTGGGTAAAACTTCGCCAGAAGAGGAGGGAACGACTGAGAACCGAAACGTCGTTCAGAATAGTTGCTCCAGTAGTTGTAAAGCCAGAACTGATTTCAAAAAAGGCATCGATAACGCTGGGAATTTGCTTAGCAAAAACAAAGGGGAGACCGCCAAAGAAGGACCAAAGGATCCAACAGAGGGCAACAATCAAGACTCCCTCCTTGGCATAAATCCGTTGATTTTTGGGCTTTTGTAAAATTCCTGAACCGCCTAGTAATACGAGAATCCCTATTGTTGAAAAGAGGGCCGTAAAGACTTGGCTCGATTCACGGTAATAGATAGCAATAGCTACAGGAACCAAAAGAAGAACAGCTTCAATCAAAAGTAATTTTGAAAGGAGGTAACGAATCATACTTTTATTCATTTCTTACCTCGCGATCAAGTCATAAATCTTGGTGATGTTTGGCAACAAAGTTGTTACTAGGAGCTTGTCTCCAACTTCCAACATATCCTCCCCAGTAGGGAAAATAGTCTTGCCCTTTCGAATGATGGCTGCTATAAGAACCCCTTTTTTCAGTTTTAATTGAGAAAGAGGTTTGGCAGTCATTTTATTAGCTTCCTTGATATGAAATTGCAGGGTTTCGATTTGGCCATTGGCTAGATGGTGCATGGCTTGAAGGTCTGAATACTGGGCATTAACACGACCCCGAATAAAGTGCATGATTGTATCTACAGCGATGCTTTTAGGTGTGATGATACTTGAAAAATCAGGCGCATTGATAATCTCGAGGAGACTGGTACGATTGACCTTGGTGATATTTTTTTGTACACCTACCCTGTCAAGGAACATAGAGGTAATCAGATTTTCCTCATCGACTCCTGTTAGAGTCGCAACGGCATCATAGTTTTGAGCACTTTCTTCCAGCAGGATATCTTTTGCGGTACCATCTCCTTGAACGATATAGAGATTTGGGAATTTTTCGCTAAAGAAGCTGGCGATTTCAGGATTGATTTCAATAACCTTGGTATCGATACGACTGTCTTGGAGGATACCTAGTAGATAATAGGCAATTCTACCAGCACCAACAATAAGAAGACTCTTCACGGCACGAGACTTGAAATAATTATGGAAGAGCATCATGTCAACACGGTTACCAGTGACAAAGATTCTATCTTTATCCTGTACAGTCATGTCGCCACTTGGAATGATAATTTGATGATCCCTCTCTATCGCACAGACAATGACATTGCCGAATTTTTTCCGAAAATCAGAAATGGGCATTTGGCAAAGACCACTGGAGGATTTAACAGTGAATTCCATCAAGCTGACCCGTCCACCAAAGAAACGTTCGACAGAGAGGGCGTTGGGGAAGTCAATGATATTAGCAATAGCGCGGGCAGCCAAGAGCTCAGGATTAACGATAAGAGAAAAACCGAGAATATTCTTTTCCTTGAAATAAGAGTTAGAATATTCAGGGTTCCGCACCCGAACAATGGTCTCTTTAGCTCCCATTTTTTTGGCTAGAACGGCTGCAATCATGTTCACTTCATCGTATTCAGTCAGAGCGATAAAGATATCACAATCCTGGACACTGGCTTGCTCAAGGATGGTAAAATCAGCCCCGTTACCAAGGATACCCATGATATCAAAGCGATTAACAATATGATTGAGAACAGCTTCGTCTTGCTCAATCAGCAAAACATCGTGCTTTTCTGCAACCAAGGAGCGACAGAGGGCAAAACCAACTTTTCCCCCTCCGACAAGGATAATTTTCATAATAAAACCTACTTTTTCATGATGTAACTATCATACCTTTTTTCAAGAAAAAATGCACCTACTAGCTAATAACAAGAGCTTCTAGTAGGAAATTTGCTATAAGGTAAAACTATACCCTATACCTGCTAAATCTGGCCATTAAGTACCTTTGCACCATTCCTCTGGCTATTATCTTTTTGATGACAACTCATCCTAGTCAGTTTGCTTCTAGTTTAAATCAAATCGGTGTGCCTTATAAGATTGCCTATTCTGTCAGTCTGACCTTGCGCTATATTCCAGATTTGCAGGAAGAATTCTTTACTATCAAGATGTCTCAGGAAGCGCGTGGGATGGAATTATCCAAGAAAGCTTCTCTTATGCAACGAATCAAAGGTAATCTGCGCATTATCACTCCCTTGATTTTTAGCTCGCTAGAACGCATTGATACCATTGCGACCGCCATGGAACTTCGCCGCTTTGGGAAAGAGAAAAAACGCACTTGGTATAGTTATCAGGCCTTGAAAAAAGGAGACTATATTACCTTGCTCTTGGCAGCTTTATTTTTAGTAGCTAGTTTACTACTTATCTTGCAAAATCACGGACGATTTTACAACCCTTGGAAATAGCTTGAAAAAATTGAAAAAATCAAGTCGTTTCTATTGACAATGATTCTGAAAGTGTTATACTAAGAAAGTAGTTTCGCTGATTTACTTCAAACCTGTTGTGAGGTAAGTTAACGATGCCTTAACCACGCTGTTTGCTGAGCTTGACTCCGGGCAGTGTGGCTATTTTTTTGCAATGGTAAAAGGAAGCAAGTCATGACAAATCACATTGTATTATTTGAGCCACAAATTCCACAAAATACAGGTAATATCGCGCGTACCTGCGCTGCGACCAATTCTCCCCTCCACATCATCAAGCCAATGGGCTTTCCTATTGATGACCGCAAGATGAAGCGAGCTGGGCTGGATTATTGGGATAAGCTAGAGATTTATTTTTACGACAGTTTGGAAGATTTTACGTCTCAGATGAAGGGAAAACTCTATCTGATTTCGAAATTTGCGGAAAAAGTGTATTCTGATGTGGATTTATCGACTGATGAGGACCATTATTTTCTCTTTGGACGTGAAGACAAGGGCTTGCCTGAGGACTTTATGCGAGAACATCCTGAGAAAGCTCTCCGTATTCCCATGAATGATGAACATGTCCGTAGTCTCAATGTGTCTAATACCGTCTGCATGATTGTCTATGAGGCTCTTCGCCAGCAGAACTTTGCAGGTCTTGAGCTCGTCCACACCTATGAAGTGGATAAATTGAAATAAAAAATGAAAATGAAAATGAACAAAATGCTTGCGCTTGCAAGCGTTTTTTGTTATGATAAAAGAGTCTTCAGGGCAGGGTGAAATTCCCGACCGGCGGTAAATTTGACTATCTATTTTAGTTTTCTCGTCGTTGTCTTGTCTCGATATACTTTAAGTATTATCTTCGACTGCGACGCCTAGATAAATCTAAAATATCTTAGCCAAATAAGTCCGCGAGCGCAAGCTGATGTGGTGAGATTCCACAACCGACAGTATAGTCTGGATGGGAGAAGACGAAAGAATAGCTTTGTCTGTTCTGATAGATTTATAGCTAGATTGTAACCGCTTGCTTTTGTTTTCTTTAATAGAGTAAGAGGAAAGATTTGGGATATAAAAGGTGAGAATAGATAGAGGGATCCTTTCTAACTTCTTCTGATTTTATAGAAAATTGGAGGAACCTGTTATGACAAACACACGTCGACTTTCGACCATTGCGATTTTATCAGCCATCTCATTTGTGCTGATGTACTTTGACTTTCCGCTTTTACCAGCGGCGTCCTTCCTCAAGATTGAATTTAGTATCTTGCCAGTCCTTGTGGGCTTGGTAGTCATGGATTTGCCTGCTGCTCTAGGAGTTCTCTTGCTTCGCTCACTCTTAAAATTGCTTCTTAATAGCCAGGGAGTGAATACCTACATTGGTTTGCCAATGAATATCGTAGCTTTGGGAGTTTTTGTCATCGTATTTGCTTTGATTTGGAAAAAGGAACGGACAACTCTTCGTTTCCTACTAGGCTCTCTAGCTGGAACTATTGGCTTGACCGTGGCTATGTTGGTTCTCAACTATGTTTACGCTGTTCCTTTGTACGCTAAGTTTGCTAACTTTGATATTGGAAAAATTTTGGGACTTTCCAACTACCTAATGACCATGGTATTACCTTTTAACTTGATTGAGGGTGTTATCTTTGCCGTTTCATTCTGGTTGTTGTATGTTCTCTTGAAACCAACCTTAAAACATTATGAGAGATAAACAAACATTTTTAATGAAGGGCAGTTTTGCCCTTTTACTTTTCGTTATTCTTGGCTATATGGTCAAATTTTACCCTGAAACGCTGGTCGGTTTTGACCAACCGATTCAGGCTGCCGTTCGAGGAGACTTACCAGATTACTTGACGATTCTTTTTCGAGCCATCACACGCTTGATTGATATTCCAGTGATTATTACTTGGGTTGTCATTACAGCTTTTATCTTGTATCGTAAGCGGTGGAAGATTGAAAGCCTACTTATGCTGGGGAATTTGGCTTTAGCAGGTCTTTTAATCGTGATCTTTAAAAATATCTACCAGCGCCCACGGCCAACTATCTTACATCTGGTAGAGGAGAAGGGATTTTCTTTTCCAAGTGGGCATTCTTTGGCAGTGACGCTGATGGTAGGTACTTTGATTATCATTCTCAGTCAACGGATTAAAAATCCAGTCTGGAGAAAAATCGTGCAAATCGTTCTTGGCCTCTACCTAGTCAGTGTGCTGGTATCAAGAGTCTATCTGGGAGTTCATTACCCATCAGATGTTCTTGCCAGTCTCTGTGTGGGCTTGGGAGTCTTGTTTATCGAATTTCCCTTCTATGACAAGCTCCGCTTCCAATGGCGATTTAAAGGCAAGCAGAAGTGAGATAGGTCTTGCAAGAATGGTAAAAATCTGATAAACTAAGTAGTAATTGAATAGAAATCTGCAAGACTAGTAGCCCAAGGGAAGTATATCAGGGAGGAGAGCCGTGACTGCAAGCTCTCTATATGAAAGCTGGGTGAATTCACTTGCGCATGGATTTAGAAATGAAGGTCTGGCTTGTCAGATGAAAACGGATGGTACCGCGTGTCAACGCTCCGAGTGGAGTTTTTGACATGTGGTTTTCTTTTTATCTACGAGCGACTGATGGAGGAATTATGTCAACTATTGAAGAACAATTAAAAGCGCTTCGCGAAGAAACGCTGGCTAGCTTGAAGCAGATTTCTGCTGAGAATGAAAAAGAGATGCAAGATTTGCGTGTTTCTGTCCTTGGTAAAAAAGGCTCTCTTACTGAAATCCTCAAAGGGATGAAAGATGTCTCTGCTGAGATGCGTCCAATTATCGGGAAACACGTCAATAAAGCACGTGATGTCTTGACAGCAGCCTTTGAAGAAACAGCTAAACTCTTGGAAGAAAAGAAAGTAGCTGCACAATTAGCTAGCGAGAGCATCGATGTGACGCTTCCAGGTCGTCCAGTTGCGACTGGTCACCGTCACGTTTTAACACAAACCAGTGAGGAAATCGAAGATATTTTCATTGGGATGGGTTACCAAGTCGTGGATGGTTTTGAAGTGGAGCAAGACTACTATAACTTTGAACGTATGAACCTTCCAAAAGATCACCCAGCTCGTGATATGCAGGACACATTCTATATCACTGAAGAAATCTTGCTTCGTACTCACACGTCTCCAGTTCAGGCGCGTGCTATGGATGCTCATGATTTTTCTAAAGGTCCTTTGAAAATGATCTCACCAGGGCGTGTGTTCCGTCGTGATACAGACGATGCGACCCACAGTCACCAATTCCACCAAATCGAAGGCTTGGTTGTTGGGAAAAACATCTCTATGGCGGACCTTCAAGGAACGCTTCAGTTGATTGTCCAAAAAATGTTTGGTGAAGAGCGCCAGATCCGCTTGCGTCCCTCTTACTTCCCATTCACAGAGCCATCTGTTGAGGTGGATGTTTCTTGCTTCAAGTGTGGTGGAGAAGGCTGTAACGTATGTAAGAAAACAGGTTGGATCGAGATTATGGGTGCCGGTATGGTTCACCCACGAGTCCTTGAGATGAGTGGTATCGATGCGACTGTTTACTCTGGATTTGCCTTTGGTCTTGGACAAGAGCGTGTAGCCATGCTCCGTTACGGAATCAACGATATTCGTGGCTTCTACCAAGGAGATGTCCGCTTCTCAGAACAGTTTAAATAATGATTAGAAAAGTAGAAATGGCAGATGTTGAGGTGTTGGCTAAAATTGCCAAACAAACCTTTCGTGAAACATTTGCGCATGATAATACGGAAGAGCAGTTACAGGAATACTTTGAAGAGGATTATAGTCTGAAAACTTTGTCAACTGAGTTGGAAAATCCTGACTCTGAAACCTATTTCATTATGCATGGAGAGGAGATAGCTGGTTTTCTCAAAGTCAACTGGGGAAGTGCTCAAACTGAGAGAGAATTAGAGGATGCTTTTGAAATTCAACGCCTCTATGTGCTACAAAAATTCCAAGGATTTGGACTTGGTAAGCAGCTTTTTGAATTTGCTCTGGAACTTGCTACAAAAAATAGTTTTTCCTGGGCTTGGCTAGGTGTTTGGGAGCATAATACAAAAGCTCAAGCGTTTTATAATCGATATGGTTTTGAAAAATTTAGCCAACATCATTTTATGGTTGGTCAAAAAGTAGATACGGATTGGTTAATGAGAAAGAAATTAAGGTAAGAAGATGATTCTTCTATTGAAATGATAGGAAAGGAAAAGAACCAGAGGGGCAACTGTCATTCTGGAGAACTAAATTATGCTTGTATCTTATAAATGGTTAAAAGAATTGGTGGACATTGATGTGCCATCACAAGAGTTGGCTGAAAAAATGTCAACTACAGGGATCGAGGTAGAAGGTGTCGAATCACCTGCTGCTGGTCTCTCAAAAATTGTCGTCGGTGAGGTCTTGTCTTGTGAAGACGTACCAGAAACTCACCTCCATGTTTGTCAGGTTAACGTTGGTGAAGAAGAAACCCGTCAAATCGTTTGTGGTGCACCGAATGTACGTGCAGGTATCAAGGTTATGGTGGCACTTCCAGGTGCTCGCATCGCTGACAACTACAAAATCAAAAAAGGGAAAATCCGTGGTTTAGAGTCACTTGGGATGATCTGTTCGCTTGGTGAATTGGGGATTTCTGACTCAGTTGTGCCTAAGGAATTCGTAGAAGGTATCCAAATCTTGCCTGAAGATGCTGTTCCAGGTGAGGAAGTCTTCTCATATCTAGACTTGGATGATGAAATCATCGAACTTTCAATCACACCTAACCGTGCGGACGCCCTTTCTATGCGTGGGGTGGCTCACGAAGTGGCAGCCATCTATGACAAGGCAGTCAACTTTAAAGAATTTACTCTAGCAGAAACAAATGAAGCTGCGGCAGATGTTCTTTCTGTCAACATTGAAACAGACAAGGCGCCTTACTATGCCGCTCGTATCTTGGACAATGTGACCATCGCACCAAGTCCACAATGGTTGCAAAACCTTCTCATGAATGAAGGAATCCGTCCTATCAATAACGTGGTAGACGTGACCAACTATATCCTGCTTTACTTTGGTCAACCGATGCATGCATTTGACTTGGACACTTTTGAAGGCAATGACATCCGTGTGCGTGAAGCGCGTGTTGGTGAAAAGTTGGTGACCTTGGATGGTGAAGAACGTGACTTGGAAACAAATGACCTAGTCATCACTGTAGCAGACAACCCAGTAGCTCTTGCAGGTGTCATGGGTGGCCAAGCAACAGAAATCTCTGAAAAATCTAGTCGTGTTGTTCTTGAAGCTGCAGTCTTCAATGGGAAATCAATTCGTAAGACTAGCGGTCGCCTGAACCTTCGTTCAGAATCATCTTCTCGCTTTGAAAAAGGCATTAATGTGGCAACAGTCGATGAAGCCCTTGATGCGGCAGCTAGCATGATTGCTGAATTGGCAGGTGCGACGGTGCGTAAAGGCATCGTTTCAGCGGGTGAACTGGATACTTCTGATGTGGAAGTTTCTTCAACCCTTGCAGATATTAACCGTGTCCTTGGTACAGACCTTTCCTACGCAGACGTAGAAGATGTCTTCCGTCGTCTTGGTTTTGGTCTTTCTGGCAATGCAGATAGCTTTACCGTCAGCGTTCCTCGTCGTCGTTGGGATATCACTATTGAAGCAGACCTCTTTGAAGAAATCGCTCGTATCTATGGTTATGACCGCTTACCAACTAGTCTTCCAAAAGACGATGGTACAGCTGGTGAATTGACTGCGACACAAAAACTCCGTCGTCAAGTTCGTACAATCGCTGAAGGAGCAGGTTTGACAGAAATCATTACCTATGCTCTAACAACTCCTGAAAAAGCAGTTGAGTTTACGGCTCAACCAAGTAACCTTACGGAACTCATGTGGCCAATGACAGTGGACCGTTCTGTCCTTCGTCAAAATATGATCTCAGGTATCCTTGATACAGTTGCTTACAACGTGGCTCGTAAGAATAAAAACTTGGCCCTTTACGAGATTGGAAAAGTCTTTGAACAGACAGGCAATCCAAAAGAAGAACTTCCAAATGAAATTAATAGCTTTGCCTTTGCCTTGACAGGCTTGGTTGCTGAAAAAGATTTCCAAACAGCAGCAGTTCCAGTTGATTTCTTCTATGCTAAAGGAATCCTTGAAGCTCTCTTTGCTCGTTTGGGACTAGAAGTGACCTATACAGCTACAGCTGAAATTGCAAGCCTACACCCAGGTCGTACAGCAGTCATTTCACTGGGTGACCAAGTTCTTGGTTTCCTTGGCCAAGTACATCCAGTCACTGCTAAGGCTTATGATATCCCAGAAACTTATGTGGCTGAGCTCAACCTTTCAGCCATCGAAGCTGCGCTCCAACCTGCTAGTCCATTTGTGGAAATCACGAAATTCCCAGCAGTAAGCCGTGACGTTGCCCTTCTCCTCAAGGCAGAAGTGACTCATCAAGAAGTTGTAGATGCTATCCAAGCTGCCGGCGTGAAACGTTTGACAGATATCAAACTCTTCGACGTCTTCTCAGGCGAAAAACTAGGACTTGGTATGAAGTCAATGGCTTATAGCTTAACCTTCCAAAATCCAGAAGACAGCTTGACGGACGAAGAAGTTGCACGCTACATGGAAAAAATCCAAGCATCGCTTGAAGAAAAAGTGAACGCAGAAGTGCGTTAAAGTATCAATCCATCCTTCGGGGTGGATTTTTTCTTTTCATACTCTTCGAAAATCTCTTCAAACCACGTCAGCTTCCATCTGCAACCTCAAAGCAGTGCTTTGAGCAACCTGCGGCTAGCTTCCTAGTTTGCTTTTTGATTTTCATTGAGTATCAAATAACAATTCAGGATCAAAAATGGACAGTTGAGGAGCAGAGAAGATAAATTGGGGTTTACCACTGTATAATGGATTTATCACTAAAAGTCCTCCAGGTCATATTTTACATAGCAATAGTCTTTTAAAAATGGACAGAAATCATTGTAAAGGCTATTAAAAAGGAGTATAATGGGTGCAAGAAATTTCGGAGGTGAAAAATGCTAGAAGTAAGAAATCTAGAGAAAAGTTTTGGATCCAAGCAAGTTTTGTTTGGTATTGACTTTCAGGCGCGACCAGGTCGTATTTTGGGACTAGTCGGAAAAAACGGTGCTGGGAAGACAACGATTTTCCATAGTATTTTGAAGTTTTTAGAATATCAGGGAGAAATCAGTCTGGATGGTCAGGATATTCGTCAAGAGACCTATGCTCGAATTGGTTATCTACCTGAGGAACGCAGCCTGATGCCTAAATTGACAGTCCTTGAACAAGTTCGTTATTTGGCGACTCTAAAAGGTATGGATGCTAAGGAAATCAAGGAAAAACTCCCTCAATGGATGA
This sequence comes from Streptococcus mitis, assembly GCF_002096815.1. Taxonomy (GTDB): domain Bacteria; phylum Bacillota; class Bacilli; order Lactobacillales; family Streptococcaceae; genus Streptococcus; species Streptococcus mitis_AD. Next base: position 119,511 of record NZ_NCVJ01000017.1, on the reverse strand, counting down.
AGAGATTGGAAGTAAAAGGAAAGCTGACAGATAAAATCAAGAGTCTGTCAAAAGGAAATCAGCAGAAGATTCAGCTCATTATTACTTTGATTCATGAGCCAGACTTGATTATCCTGGATGAACCTTTCAGTGGATTGGACCCAGTCAATACAGAATTGCTCAAACAAGTTATTTTTCAGGAAAAAGAGCGTGGAGCAACCATTATCTTTTCTGACCATGTCATGACTAACGTCGAGGAGCTTTGTGACGATATTCTGATGATTCGAGATGGCCGTGTGGTCTTGCATGGACCAGTCCAGGATGTCCGCAATCAATACGGAAAAACGCGTCTCTTTGTTTCAAGTGAACGAAGCAAGGAAGAATTGGAAAACCTTCCTCATGTCAAACAGGTGAGCTTGACCAAACAAGGCAGTTGGAAATTGATTTTGGAAGACGAAAGTGCTGGAAGGGAACTCTTCCCAATCTTGACTCAAGGGCAATATATCGCAACCTTTGACCAACAAGCGCCAACAATCGATGAAATCTTTAAACTAGAATCAGGGGTAGAAGTATGAGAAATATGTGGGTAGTTATTAAAGAAACTTATCTGCGACATGTCAAGTCCTGGAGTTTCTTCTTTATGGTGATTTCGCCCTTCCTCTTTTTAGGTTTGTCTGTAGGAATCGGCTATCTCCAAGGGTCGTCTATGGCTAAAAATAGCAAGGTGGCAGTGGTGACAACTGTACCATCTGTGGCAGAAGGGCTCAGGGATACCAATGGTATTAACTTTGACTATCAGGATGAAGTTAGTGCCCAAGCTGCTATCAAGGATGAAAAAATCAAGGGTTATCTAACTATTGATCAAGAGGATAGTGTCATCAAGGCGGTTTATCACGGTGAAACTTCTCTTGAGAGTGCTATTAAGCTAGGAGTAACGAGTAAGTTAAATGAGCTTCAAGCTCAACTCAATCGCTCGGCAGCTAATTTGTCCCAAGAGCAGGAAAAACGCCTGGCTCAAACTGTTGACTTTACTGAGAAGATTGACGAATCCAAGGAAAATAAAAAGCTGGTCCAAACCATTGCGGCTGCAGGGCTTGGTTTCTTCCTTTATATGATCTTGATCACTTATGCTAGTGTCACTGCTCAGGAAGTGGCTAGTGAAAAAGGAACCAAAATCATGGAAGTGGTCTTCTCTAGTATTCAAGCTAGTCATTATTTCTACGCTCGTATGATTGCCTTGTTACTTGTGATTTTGACTCATATCGGCATCTATGTCGTGGGTGGTGTCGCTGCCATTCTGCTATTTAAAGATTTGCCATTATTAGCCCAGTTTGGTATTTTGGACCATTTGGGAGAAGCCTTCACAGTCAATACCTTACTATTTGTCTTAGTGAGTCTCTTTATGTACGTAGTCTTGGCAGCCTTCTTAGGTTCTATGGTTTCTCGTCCTGAGGACGCAGGAAAAGCCTTGTCGCCTTTGATGATTTTGATTATGGGTGGTTTTTTTGGAGTGACAGCTCTAGGTGCAGCTGGTGACAATCTCCTCTTGAAGATTGGTTCTTATATTCCCTTTATTTCGACTTTCTTCATGCCATTTAGAGCTATTAATGGTTATGCAAATGGGCTAGAAGCTTGGATTTCTCTTGCCATCACGATTGCTTTTGCAGTAACTGCAACAGTCTTTATCGGACGTATGTATGCTAGTCTCGTTTTGCAGACAGATGATTTAGGGCCTTGGAAAAACTTTAAACGTGCCTTATCTTATAAATAGAAGAGCCTCGCGAAAGCGAGGTTTTCTAGAGAAAAAAGAGTGGAATTTAGAAAAATATTTTTCATATCTATTGACTTTTAGGGGTGAAATTTGGTATGATAGTAGGCGGTATTGTTTACCCCATTTGAAAGGCCCCGGAACCTTCCAAATACTTTTCGATGGGAAGGAACACCCATCACCGTAAACAAAAATCGAACTATATATAGGAGAAATCATGAACAAAACAACATTTATGGCTAAACCAGGCCAAGTTGAACGTAAATGGTACGTAGTTGACGCAACTGATGTACCACTTGGACGTCTTTCTGCAGTAGTTGCTAGCGTACTTCGCGGAAAAAACAAACCAACATTTACACCACACACTGATACAGGTGACTTTGTGATTGTTATCAATGCTGAAAAAGTTAAATTGACTGGTAAAAAAGCAACTGATAAAATCTACTACACTCACTCAAACCACCCAGGTGGATTGAAACAAATCTCTGCAGGTGAACTTCGTTCTAAAAACGCAGTACGTTTGATCGAGAAATCAGTTAAAGGTATGCTTCCACACAATACTCTTGGACGCGCTCAAGGTATGAAGTTGAAAGTATTTGTTGGAGCTGAGCACACTCACGCTGCACAACAACCAGAAGTTCTTGATATTTCAGGACTTATCTAAGGAAAGGAACAATAAAGTATGTCACAAGCACAATATGCAGGTACTGGACGTCGTAAAAACGCTGTTGCTCGCGTTCGCCTTGTTCCAGGAACTGGTAAAATCACTGTTAACAAAAAAGATGTTGAAGAGTACATCCCACACGCTGACCTTCGTCTTGTTATCAACCAACCATTCGCAGTTACTTCAACTGTAGGTTCATACGACGTTTTCGTTAACGTTGTAGGTGGTGGATACGCTGGTCAATCAGGAGCTATCCGTCACGGTATCGCTCGTGCCCTTCTTCAAGTAGACCCAGACTTCCGCGATTCATTGAAACGCGCAGGACTTCTTACACGTGACTCACGTAAAGTTGAACGTAAGAAACCAGGTCTTAAGAAAGCTCGTAAAGCATCACAATTCTCAAAACGTTAATCAATACGATTATATCAACGTTTCAAAGCACTCAAGAGTTTACCTCATGGGTGCTTTTTTAGCGATTTTTTAAAAAGTTCACCTCAAAATTTACCTTATTTTTACCTTATTGTTTCAGAGATTTTAAGGCGAACTCACCAACTGCCATAGGAACTACATTAGAAGTATTGACATAAATCTGAGTTGTTCCAGTGTCACTATGAGTCAGAGCTTCGGAAATGGCTTCTAAGCTCATTCCTGCTTGTTTCGCCAGTGTTGCTCCTGTATGACGTAGTTTGTGTGGCGTAGCGTGTGTAAGCTCTGGGTGTCGCTTTCTAATGCTTTTCATCTTATTATTGAGATAGTCAGAATGTAAGGGTTTATTAATATTCCCTCTGGTATCTATATAAGTGAAGATGAATTGTTCTGGATTACTGATGATACCAAACTTTGCCAATTCATATTTTTGTTGTTTTTTCCATAAAGTCAGAAGTTGAAGTAAGTCGCTAGAAATAGAAAAGATAGTTTTTTTATTTCCTTTAGTAGATTTTACTTGTCCGTATCTATCTAAAGCCTGAATTAACTGAATCTGAGATTTTGAAAAGTCGATATGTTTCCACTGGAGAGCATATGTTTCTGATTTTCTATCTCCAAGAAAAAAAGTGAGATAAAAAAGGACGTAATCTTTGAGTGATATTTTATCGTTCTCTAAATCTTCTTTAAAAGCTGAGAACCATTCTTGGAGTTGCTCATGAGTTAAATATAAATCTTCATCACGTTTTGATTCTGCAAGTTGAATTTTTCTGACAGCTTTAATTCGTCTTAAAGTTTTTGCAACTCTATTTGCTTCAATATACTCAAGTTCTTCCGCCCAATCAAAAATAGAAATAACGTAACTTCGTAAAGTTTTGAAGTTTGCATATTCGTTAGCTTTAGATGTCATTAGATTTAGGATAACTTGCTTATTTTGATTTAGAAACTGTATCGTATAGTTTCCGAGAAGTGGTAGTATATGTTTTTCAAAACAGGTTTTGGTATTAGCGATTGTTGACCTGCTTGGTGGTTTTGAAGTAGATGTAGTTTGTCCTGTTTTATAGGAGTCCCACCAGATATTGTTATAGAAGTCTGAGAAAAGAATATCTCCTTTCGATAGTCCTGTAAATTCATTATCTTCTATTTGATTTAACTTAGTAAGCAGGTCAATTTCTGCTTGTCGTGCCTCCTTTCTTGTTTTAAACCTTTTATCATAATAATTATTATTAACGATGCCAAGAGGCATTCGTGCTTCTATTGGTATATAGACTTTTAAGCGGTAAGTTCCGTTTTTTGTCTTACTGATAGTCATGATATTCTCCTTTATATCGAACCAGAAAATATCATGACCATTATAAAATAAAAATCTTGATTTTTCTAGTTGTTACCGTTTAGCCAGCAGTCAATAGAGTCTTTGTGGAATCGAATTGTTTTTCCAATTTTGATGGATGGAAGCCCCTTTTGAATCCATGAATCAAGAGTATTGTTGGAAATTCCCAAATAGTTGCAAGTCTGTTGTTTGTTCAAATAGGGACAACTTAAGGTATTTTTTTCTAATTGTTGTTTAATTTCTTTTTGAATAAGATTGGAGAGTAATAGTTGAATTTGATGAATTTGCTCATCTGGTAGGATTACTTGCATTTATTATCCTCCTTCTTATCTTGGTTCCTCATTGGATTGCATCGACGTGAATCCAAATACTTAGCAAAAAAGTAGGTGCGCTCAATGATAAGTCCAAGAAGTGGTGTGTGATTAGAACGTGCATACCAGACGAGTTCTTCAAACTCTGTGAAGTCATTCTGTTCAATAATATCCACAACTTCATGCATGAAATCATCTGAGTTATTTTCTACAAGAAATTTATCGAGATTAAAACCACATCCAACTTCAATATCATCTATATCATATTGAGTTTTCTCCTTATTTTCGGCATGAATGAAGTAGTCAAAAAGTCCTTTGGGTGATTGTACGATTTCTACATGAGCAGGGCCATTCAACTTGTCCTTGATTAGCTCAGAAACTTGTTTATAACTTTTGAGAGAATCAAAGAAGAAAGCCCCGTGTTTGTGAGATTTTTTCAGTTCCCCAGTTTGTCGGTTAACGTCTTTATCGTGCCAAGGACTCAGAATGAAGGGGATGTGTAGTTCTTCAAGAACTTCAAGGTAGTCAGCAGGGGCACTTTCTTTGTAAAAAAGAAATGTCCACTTGCTGGAGCGTTGTTCTTTTCCCATTTTGATATACCTTTCTGATTACTGATTACAGGATAATTGGGGGTCGTAGTAACCCCAATTATCTAGTATAATGCTAGAAGGGGCTATCTGGCTACTGCTTAACGCAAGCCATAGCCCCTTTTTGTCGTTTTTTACCAACTAACCATAGTTTATTACGAATCCGATTAGGTGCTGAAAAGTAGTAGTCAGGATGCTGACTTGAAACTTCTTCTTTCAGTTGAGAGGTCATGTCACCCAAAATTTTTTGTCCCTGCTGATCTTTAGGAACTTTGACAAAAACTGTTACATCGTCTTTTCGTATGTCTACGATACTCTTGTGTGCACAGCGATTAAAACTACTATTTATGGGATTGAAGGTAGTTATATTCTGATTGTCAATCGTGGTTATTTTTTCTGATTTTTCACGTTGCGTTAGAAACTGACGAAGTTTGAATGTAAAGTATACGGATTTAAAATAGTTTAATAGACTATCAAATCGAAATCGATTCAGAATTTCAAACATTACAGAAACAACTAGTGTAAGTAGAAGGAAGGACATTGCTGTATAAGAATACTTGCTTCCAAAATCTAAATAGCTATTGAACTGGGAAAGGTCGAAAAAACTAAGAGGATTTAGTTTAAACTGATTTGATAGAAAATCCAGAGACCATTCTATAAATCCTGCTAGAAATGAAACTAAAATTAGATTGATATTGAGGTTGAATGTCCTCATGAAGTAAGATTTTTTCACCATTAAAGAATTCCTTTCTTTGTGTAATATGTTGGGCATAGTAGTGGAAGAACCTGATAAGGATGTTCGTTATCAATCACTTGAATCAGACCTGTTCCATGACCAATAGGGATAACGATACCTTCTGGGTCGAGGTCGGGAAATAGAAATTGTGTCGTCTTCTTGTTAATGTTGCCAATCTGGATGAGGACATTAAGTTGTTCACGAACAGAAATGGGAATCGTAGTGTGGTCGAGTCTTTGTGAAATAAGTAATAAATGAATCCTTGTAGCACGTCCAAGAAGTGCGATAGAAGATAAGAGTGAGAAAAACGATTCTTTAATCGTCTTATTGACTCCCTCGGATAATGCAAGAACTTCATCAATCACAATTGTCATATGAGTGAACTCATGACGTGGATTCTCGTATAGGATTGCTTGACGTTTTTGAATCAGTTCTAGACATTGACTTAATTTCTCATTAATTTCTGATACAAAATCGGACTTAGACCGATTTTCAACGGGATGAATCACGGCAATTTGATGTTCACGAGCCCAACGACTAGGCGTATCAAATTTTGGGTCTACGATAATTAAATCAGATTGATTTTTGAGTACACTCAGTAGATAGGTAAGAGCATAAGATTTACCCGACCCACTATTTCCACAGATTGCAATGTGATTGACCTTATCAAGATTAAGCGTAAAATTTTCCATAATTGGAATTTGATTTTTGGGCAAACTTGTTGTATATCTATCAAGGTCAGGAATGACCAATCGTTTTGAAATTCCCACCTTCCACGGAAAGAAGAGTCCTCGCTGAACATGGATATCATCCGTTTTTAGAGGGACAAAGTATGTTGCATTTTGCTTCAATAAAGTATAATGTGGGTATAGGGATGCGTTAGCAATCAAGAAAATTTTATTATAGAGTTCATCATCTAAAATATAGGCACAGGGAAGCCGTGGGATGAAGATGAAACCGTTTTCTTGAATGGCAATGTTAAAACTGTTTGTATAACTTGTTTCGCCTTGCATCAAGGCTCCAAGAGCCATATTAAGGCTCTGGAGCAAGTATGATTGCAAGACGGCATCTGTTTTAGATACCATTATTTAACCTCCTTAATGCCATCAGCTTTAAAGTAAACGTTATAGTTCATCTCACATGCTTGTAGATTATCAAACTGTACCAATGCCATATAAGGTGGTAGCTCCACTTCAGCTTCGAATTTGACGGTGAAGGGCGGAAGTCCTTTTTGTGAGAACCAAGCTTTATAAGCGATAATTTCTCCTGTTGGTTGACCGTCTTCAAATTTAATTTGTGCTTCTAGTTCGGTACTTAAGCAGAGAATGCCCTGCTTGTTGTCAATATATTCATTGGCAGTATTGACTGAGTAGCCACGTTTGCGATTGCATGTTTTCATTAGATTTACCTCGTGTTTAATTATTTGTCTTAGCTAAGAACAATTTTAGTTTAACGTAATTTCATGAAGTAGACTGTCAGTTTTCCTGACAGTCTACTTTTAAATTTTTGGTATGAGACAGGCTAATTCGGATAACCAATAAGTTAATTTCTCAGCTATTTGATGCGAAGTTTCTTCCTCTGGGAAATCTGAAATAAAGCTTGATAAGGAGTCTAGAAAAATTTCTTTATTTTTTTCAATGATTTGCGCTACTTCTTTCTTTGAGACATTAGAAAATTTTTTTGCTATTAACTTTTTTAGAAAAGTATTTTCAAACGTAGGATCTATCAAAATTGTAGATATTATATTTTCAATTAGTAGTAGTTCGAATTCAATACTCGGGAAAAATAGTTCCCTTGGATTTTTATAATCTAAACTGGTTTGAAAAGCTAACGAAGCATTAAAACTAATATTTCTTTTTCCTTTGATTATTTGCCCAACAGTTGTTTCTGATAAAAGTTCAAGTTCTCCCTCAGGAGTTTCGTAACCTATTTGGTTTTGTAATATTTGTAATTCTTTAAGTCGTTTATGGATTGATTGTCCGAGTAGCTTACAATATAATTCCTCTATTACACTTTTATATGCCATTTTACTTCCTTTCCGTCCTTGGACGGAAGAGAAACACAGTCGTTTACCGAGCTAAGTATGAAAAAAACACACCAAAGAAACGGTGAAACATTTGACATAGCGAATACCTGAAGATGTAGCTATGTTCTGAGTTTCAATCCGTCCTTTGGTGCACCTTTGGACTTCATAATTTTCCATTGAAATATGGATAATTACATTATAAAGTGAAAAACGTGGTATAATTAAGGTAATTTTTATAAAATAACAACTAAAAAACACCACGTTTTAAAAAGGAAGAGTATGATTTTTAAAAGGACAAAGAAGTATTTTATTGATTGCGCTTCATTGAGGCTAGATTCTAAAATTAGAATTATAAATGAGGAACGTAAGTCAAGGGCTTCAACAGAATATTACTGGTATACAGGTCAAGAAAAGAAAGTAAATAAGAAATATAAAAAACTTACGAATAGAGAGATTTCTTCAAGCAATTCGCCGTTAATTAGTCTTATTAGAAGAGGGATGGTAACCTCAAAGAATCCATATCTTTATACTCCTAATACAATAGAAGATGTTTTGAATAATTGCAAGTTGGATGAATATGGCACAAAATTAGGTTTAGTTAGTAATGAAAAAAAGAAATATATAGCGCGTAATATAATGTTTAAATCTTATGATGAAATTTGCTTTGGTGATTATTCCGAACATTGGAAACTCACATCTTTCCTATCATCTATTATTATTTTAGATATTCTTTTTGAATCTTATGATGAAAATCTATGGAGAATAGTTTTAGGATATATGCCACTTAATATTGAATTTGAAAAAATAAGATTAGACGTTGTTGATGTTCAAAAAGTATATGGTATACTTTTTGAAGAGCATTATGAATTATTTATGACAGGGATTTTTCGGGCTACAGAAAAAGTTCTTAATGTTAGTACCTTATTTTGGAAATTTTATGAAGAATGTGTAAAAAATGAATCAAAAAACATTAATAAAATAGCATTTATTGATGTTTATCTGAACGAATTTTACAATGAAATTTTAAAGAAAAAAATAGATAAATTCATTAATGATGGCAGTTATTACGGTTATAAAGAAAAATATATTCATGAAAATAATACTTATCAAAGTTTAGAATCAATAATTTCAATTCAACAGGAGATGCGTTTGTACCAAGGTGATATGGAATCAGTTGAAATTAGAAAGAAATATGGAAATAAGGTATGGGATGATAATTTGCTAAATGTTCTAAATAAGGATAACATTGATGATGTTTTGGGTAAGTATACTGATGAATATTTAGATTATGAAGATATAGATGCCATATACGCGACATACATATTAGAACTGACAGAAAAATTACTTCATTTAATGAGTAGTTTCCAAAGTTTTAGAGAGGAAGATTCTCATTGGCAAGGTAATTATTTAGGTTATGTCAAAAAATACCAATATGGCAATGAGATCTTAAAATATATTCAAACAGGAGATAAAGAGCTCCTGAGACCCTTGATTTATGAAAGCTTACAAAGGGGAAACAATGGATTTGCAAGAGAAAGATATTTTATAAAAAGACATCCAGATAGCTATTTAGCTCGAGAAATAAGAAAAATTTATGAATAATTATGTCCAATATGTTTATAGAAAACAATAAAATTGCCTATTTAACTCTCTAGACAGAAACTAAACATATGTTTTAGGTTACCAATATAATAGTAATTACAGGATTTATTAGTATTAAAAATAATAATTATAATTATAATGTATTAAGAAATTAGATAAGTCTTTTAACTGGAAATAAATTGACGGCTAATTTAAGAAGTTGTATAATTCTAAGGAATTTAATCTATTCGAAGATAGATAGTTAGAAAGCTGTATTTCTTTCAATAGAAATAAAATTGAAATAAGACAAAACATGAAGAAACTAAAAGAAATTAAGATATCAAATTATAAGAATATAGGCCATCAAGTAGTTGGTTTTGACACAATAAGTAATTTTAATATTTTGGTTGGTCAAAATAATATTGGAAAATCTACACTCCTACAAGCTCTTGACATGTTGGTAAACAAAGAAGAGTCACAAGTGGGATTAACAAATCAAACTAAAATACAGTTTACATTTATTCCAACCGAAGACGATATAAGACGAGTATTTTCAGCAAATACATCTGGAGGATATATTGGAGGAAACTATTTTGAATTTGGAAGTCAGTTTATCGGAAAAAAGATAACATTTAATTACTCGCCTATTAATACTATAGGAGAGGAACAGATTCACTTGCTGAAGATTGAGAGTGCTTCAACTGAGCTGATGCAAAAATGTCAAAATGTTGAGCAATTTGTTGATTTAGGAACAAATTATTTATCCAAACTGCAATACCAAAAAATTATAAAATTGTCAGCTGACAGAAATCTTATACCTGAACCTCAGAGTAGTAATAAAATTGTCAAAGAGGATGGGCAAGGTGCAACCAATTTATTAAGACAATATTTGAATGTTGGAAGTCTTCCTAATGAGATAGTTGAGATAGAAATGTTGAATGCCCTTAATCTGATAATGCGACCTGAAAATCAATTTGAAAGAATTATGTGTCAAGAAATCGAGCCAACTGGACGTGATGTGACAACTTGGGAGATAATGCTTTTGAATGAAAATGGTAAGATACCAATATCTAGCTCAGGAAGCGGACTAAGGACGATACTATTAGTATTAATAAAGTTATTGTTAGAGGTCAGAGAAAGGGGGGTGAGAGTAAACGAGAGTAAGCCTGAGGTTGATGGATTTGTATTCGTTTTTGAAGAATTAGAAAACAATTTACACCCGACAATCCAAAGAAATCTTTTTGAATTTTTATATCAATGGTCTATTAAGAATAATACTCATATATTTTTAACAACGCACTCTAATGTTCCCTTGAATATGTTTAGTGGGAAACATAATGTGACGATTACTCATATAAAAAAAGAAACCGACGGAGTTGTAACGAATTCAGCGTTATCGTTTATAGAAAATGAAGATGTGTTAATGAATTTAGGAGTTAGAGCAAGTGATTTACTACAATCTAATGCTGTTATTTGGGTAGAAGGTCCATCGGATAGAATTTATTTGAATAAGTGGATTGAACTTTACTCTAAAGGCGAAATAAAAGAAAATCTACATTATCAGATTTTATTTTACGGCGGTCGATTACTTTCTCATTTAACCGGAAAAATAGGTGAGGAAAAAGAAATGATACAGCTTTTTAGAGCTAATAGACATTCAATTATTGTTATAGATAGTGATAAAACAGATTCTAAACAAAGAATTAATCGTTCAAAAGCTAGAATCAAGAACGAATTTAAAGAAAATAATTCTTTAGTTTGGGTGACGCAAGGGAAAGAGATAGAAAATTATTTATCACAAAGGTTAATAAAAGAAGTATATAGAGTAGATAAACAAATTGGGCAGTATGAAAAAATTGATGATTTTCTAAATGATGCCTCATCAAATAAAAAGTTAGGTACTTTTTATATACGAAATAAAGTAACAGAGTCAATTAAATTGGTGAAATATATGAATGAGTCTGATTTGAAAATTCTAGATTTAGAGGACCGTATAAAACAAATTGTTTATCGCATTAGATTGTGGAATGGTATGGATTAATGCGAGTCTAAATAGGTGTCATGCCAAGTGAATTGCTTTGGTCAAGGAAGAATCAATTTAAATGATTCACTTAAAATTGTTCAATATAACCAGAGTATGTGTATATAATGAAAGGTGTTACTATTGCTTTTGGATGCACGAAGAAGAAATTTATAAAAATAAGATGCAGATATTTTTGTTATCTGCATCTTATTTTGAACTTAATTAAACAATAAAGAATTAGTGAACTCGGTTGAAGTATAGAATGCAAATATAGCGAAAATCTATATAAGGTAAACTTTTGATATTCTGGTTCGATTTTTGCTTATTTTTGACGAAAGTTTACCTTATTTTGATGAAATTGATTGAAATTAGTTGAAATTTTACTTTTTGGAAACCCATGAAAACGTTGATTTTAAAGCACTTTGAAATTAGATGAAATAAGTGGTGCCCCAACCAGGTCTTAAGAAAGCTCGTAAAGCATCACAATTCTCAAAACGTTAATCAATACGATTACATCAACGTTTCAAAGCACTTTGCAAAGATTTTGCAAAGTGCTTTTTTGTCGATTTTTGAGCTCGAATAGCTTTGTGATAACCTTCTGATAACCTCTTCTAAATTTTAAAAATCATAATTCTATTTTGCTTTATTGAGATAATCTGCAAATTTGTCAATAGAGTTTTTCTCACCAGTTTTTGTGGTGTGAGTATAGACATCTAATGTCATCTGACTGCTTGCATGACCGAGACGTTTTGACGTATTAGAAGGATCGATTCCAATTTCAGACATAAGTGTTGCATGTGTATGTCTAAACCCATGTGGGCTAATTGGTTTTAATCTATGCTTTTTAATAATTCGATTTAGTACGTTATTAATGTAATCAGCATGCAAAGGTTCAATTTTGTCATTGCTTGATATGTAAGAGAACATATATTCGTTACTGATATTTAGTTTTGTAAGAGGCAACTGAGATTGTTCTTTCAGATAGAAATTTCTCCATTGCTTAATAATATCTATTGTCTCATCATCAAGATAGATTGTGCGAACTGAAGATTCATTCTTTGTGCTCTTTTCAATCGCTTTACCGTCAATTCTTCCTAGACTCTTGTCTATGTTTAAGAGATTGCTATCAAAGTCAATATCAGCCCATTTTAAAGCGTATAACTCCCCTTTTCGTAGTCCACTAAATGCAAGAAGTCTAAATAAAGCAAAATGTTTAAATGGCTCAGTTTCTTTCACTATATCAAGGAAATGATGCAATTCCTCTAGTGACCAAAAATTATCTGATTTTGTCTTTTTGATTTTAGGCATGATAACATTCTTCATTGGATTTCGATCAATGTAGTTCATATTGATTGCAAAATCAAAAATTTTTGAGGTATAGGATTTTATCTGTTTGATATTTTTGAAAGTCTGAGATTTTTGTGTGATAAAATTTTGACAGTCTAAAGGACTGATTTGGTCAATAAATTTATCTCCAAATATTGGTAGAATGTGTATTCGATAGATATTCTTAGTTTGGGATGAAGTTGTTTCTTCAACGGTACCAACATAGGCCTTAAACCATTCTTGATAAAGTTCTTTATAAGTGACTTTGGGGTTAGATTTGTCGGTATTTACTGTGGGGGCGACGACACCAGCTTCTAAACGAGCTTCGTACAATTTTGCCTCTTTTTTGGTTTTGAATCCTCTCTTTAAGTGCCTTTTTTTCTTTCCATAAGCATCTAAGCCAATGTAAAAGCTGACATAGTAAAGAATTCCTTTTTTTGTTTTGTATTTGTGTATAGACATTTCTTCTCCGTATCTAAGTTTTCGGAGCTTATGTAATTGAGAAATGAGTGTCTATCTATTTTTTCTATCTTCTTGTCGGATAGCGTATTCGTCTGTTTTAATCCAGCTCTGCCAAACTTTAGAGTCTTTATTTTGGTGATTCATATAGTCTATAAACTCAGACATAAAATGTTTATTTTTCTCAGCTAGGTATTCTGAAAAAAGGTGACGAAATTCATCTGAAAAACTATCATCAAGTGGCAGTGTTAATGACCTTTCACCAAATTCGATACTTTTCTTTAACTTCTCCATATCGCTTTTAAAAGGTGTTACAGAACCAATTTTAGATGTTTTGAAACTATCTGTAACAATTTTAAGATTTGATGGAGCGTGTGGGTTGCTATCAAGTCCCATAATGTAAGCGACGGAAACATTAAAGTATTTTGCTAATTTTTCCGCATTATCTTTTTTAGGTTTGCGGATTCCCTGATTGTATCCAGAAAGTGTAGGATAGGCTATATCTGTAGCTTCGCTAATTTCTGTCAATTTTTTTCCGCTCTCTTCTATTAGTTTAGTAATATGATTGCTCATGAGAACCTCCTTTTTATCATTATAACACATTTTATTCTTTTTGAATAAAAAAAGCTTGACAAAAATTCAAAAAGGATATATAATTCAAAATGAATAACAAATTAAATAGTTTCGGAGCTTATTTAATTTAGAAATGAGGTGTGAATTTATGTCAGAAACTACTTTAGTTGTCCAGCTTCCTAAAGAATTAGAGAAGCAATTACGTGCTCACTATGATGAGATGATTTCAAATGCTGTAGCAAGAGTATTTGAAGATAAAGAGCTTTATAAACCCATGGTTCGTATGTCAGGTCTGTCTAGGTGGTTAGATGTATCTACAACTACAATCCAAAAATGGACGAAAGAAGGAATGCCAACCATGGTGATTGATGGAGTGACTTTATACGATAAAAGAGCAGTAACAAGATGGTTGAAGCAATATGAAAGATAGGTACTCGTATGAATGGTGTTCAGTGGATCAAGATAACAACAGATATATTTGATGATGAAAAAATTCAACTAATAGAATCAATGCCAGAAGGAGATACGCTTATTGTAATATGGTTTAAAATTCTGGTGCTTGCAGGAAAGCAAAATAATAGTGGCATATTAAGTCTAGGGAACAAGGTTTATTACACAGAAGAGATGCTTTCAACAGTGTTTAGACGAAAGGCTACATCTGTAAAATTAGCTCTCAGTATGTTTGAAGAATTTGGCATGATAGAAATCATAGATGGCGCTATTACCATTCCAAAATGGGAGAAACATCAGAATATAGATGGACTAGAAAAGATTAGGAAACAAACTAGGGAACGTGTTGCTCGTCATAGACAAAAACAAAAAGCACTAATTACAGGCGAGCCACAACTCGTTTTAGACTGTAACGTTACAGTAACGGATGAAAATGATAATGTAACGCAAGAGATTAAGAACAAGAGTAAGAATAAGAAAGAGATTGAGAATATACTGGATAATAGTTCTAGAAAGCCTGAAACTTATATTCCACCCAAATATTATTCTTTGTTAGAATCCATTTCTTATAAGTACAATGATAGATTTTTGTATCCTAACAATTACACTTTAACACATGCTCAGAAGATGAAGATAGGCGAGTATTTGGCTAGTGGGTATGTAACTAGTGATGAAGTTATTAGCATGATTGAACGGATTCCTGAGGATGCGACTTCTCCTTTAGCGTATTTATTTAAGTCTATGGAGAATTTAAAGCAGGAACGTATGCTGGAGTGCAAAGCTATTGCCCATGAAAATGCCCGAAAGAAGTATATGATAAATGAGTAGATATAGGACTGTTCTAAAGAAATGTTATATCACTGAAGAGCAGAATGAAATAGTGAATAACTTGATTGAAATGACAAATCATCTAAATTTCTCTTCTTATGCTAGGAAAATGTTGTTTAAGAGTTCGCCTATTTATCTTCAATTTGATTTTGAATCTTATCATGACTTTATATTTCAAGTTAGAAGAATTATCAATAACTTACGTCAGTTAGAAAGAATAGCGGAACAAAGTGAAGATTTGGATAATGTAAGGATATTTCACTACTGCGTTGAGTTGATGATAGAATATGAAAAGAAGACAAGTAAACAAGTGAAAGAACTTGTAAAACGACTAAATAAGAAAACGAGGTGATAGGACCATGAGAATAAAATCTGTGTTGAAACAGGTGTTTTTGACGGAAGAAGAAAATAAAAAATTAAATGATTGTATGAGGAAGGAAAATATTCGTAATTTTTCTGAGTTTGCTAGACAAAAATTAATACGAACAGATTTGAACATCCAAAAAGTCTCTTTTGAAGGTTTAGTTCCTTTAACAGAAGAGTTGGAACAAGTCGGAAAGAATATCAATTCTATAGCCCGTCTTGCAACTGTAGTTGGGAGAATAAGCTATGAAAACAAAATGGATATGTCTATTTTGATGCAAAAAATAGTTGATGTGATGGAGGAAAAAGATGTTTATTTTCAAAAGTAATATGGATAAGGATTTTGATCAGATATGCGAATACATATTGAAATTAAAGCGTGCAGAATTATTTCTTCATGGAATTAAACAACAAGATAAGACGAAGGCTCGTTTGTATCATGCGATGCTAGAATACTATGATGCTAACCATAAAAAAGAAAGACATATGAGAATTTTAAAATAAGGAAACGCTGTAAAAAATTTTTGCAGCGTTTTTATATATCTTCTTAAAATATTTGTACACACAAATGACAGTCAAATTGATTTTTGGGATTATTTTATCGAGAAGGAAAGATTTCTCATAATATGACTTTGCGAGCTCAGAGTCTGTATACACACACTCCCAAAATCATCCTAAAATTTGTATACACAAAGTGTATGTACTTTTTGGGATGATTTGAATTTTGGGGAATCCCCAAACCCCTGATGAATTATACGAGCAAAAAAATTTGGGAGTAAGTTTTAGAAAGAACTATTCTAAAGTATTTAAAATCTGACTTTAAGTAAATTTTTTATTATGTGACTATTAGCCTGTCTCACTCCGCTAGGTGCGAGACAAAAAAATACCCGCTATGCGGGTGTGTACTGACCCCCAAAAGTTAGACAGAAAAAATCTAACTTTTGGGGTCAGTACAAAAGCGTTTTTATTGTATAAAGAATATCAAATAGTTTGAGGGTTTTACTTGTCGCTGTATTTCTTCACTATCCTTTTTGTAATACTCCTGCTTTGTTCCTGAAATATCTACAGTGAATACGTCATCCTTGAAGGTATAATTCTCTTTTCGGTTTATGATATTAGAGCCAGTCGGTTCGATTGTTGCACTGTCTTTATCAATTGTAAAGGTGTCGGCCTCTCCTTTGTTGCTATTTCCTTTGTTACCTGAAATGGTAAAGGCAACTTCATTTCTACTCTCGTTTATTCAACGGTATTCGCCATCTAAAGAATTGCTTGATTGGTTAGAGCATGCAATTAATAAAATTGTAGATAGAGACACTAAAAGTAATGTGATAAATCTTTTCATTTACATACTTTTTATTTCTATATTATATTAAAGAAACATTACATAAGTAAGACAGTAATTTTTTAGGTTGATCTCTTTCTTTCGGGAAAATCATTATGTTTCGGAAAGTCAAGATTTTGTTATTATTTATGATATACTGGTACTGTAATTATATCCTTACAGAGGTTAAGTAAGGGTTTCAGTACACGTCAATAGATGTCAAAATATTGATTTTAAGCGATTTTTGATTTTTGGAAACTCATTATATCGCACTACAAATCAATAAAAACTGTACCTTTTTTAGATAAATATATTATCTGGATATTGAAGTTAAGCCCTGCTGTCATTTCGATGGCAGGGCTTTTTAATATTTGGTACACTAACTTCTTATCTATATTTTGGTGGATTTTAAGTTGACATCTACAAAGTTTAATGTTAGAATACATTCAAAAATATATTTGAATGAGGTATTTTATGATTCAAAATGTTGTTACTTCAATAATCCTGTATTCTGGGACAGCCGTAGACTTACTTATTATCCTAATGTTATTTTTTGCCAAAAGAAAAAGAAGAAAAGACATCATTAACATCTATTTAGGACAATTTCTAGGCTCTGTTAGTCTAATATTGCTAAGTTTGCTTTTTGCATTTGTCTTAAATTATATTCCTAGTAAAGAGATTTTAGGTTTACTCGGTTTGATTCCAATTTTCCTAGGTCTCAAAGTTTTGCTTTTAGGAGATTCTGATGGAGAAGCTATTGCCAAAGAAGGTTTGCGCAAAGATAATAAAAACCTGATATTTCTAGTCGCTATGATTACTTTTGCAAGTTGTGGTGCTGACAATATTGGTGTCTTTGTTCCATATTTTACTACCTTAAATTTAGCAAATTTGATAGTAGCTTTATTTACCTTTCTAGTCATGATTTATCTCTTGGTTTTTTCTGCCCAAAAATTGGCACAAGTCTCTTCTGTTGGAGAAATTTTGGAAAAATATAGCAGATGGTTTATTGCCGTTGTTTATTTAGGATTGGGGATATATATCCTGATTGAAAATAACAGTTTTGACATACTATGGACTATATTAGGCTAGGAGAAAATATTATGAAAAAAGATAGTATCTGCCAAGTGAATGTTATAAATCAGCAAAATATTACAACCGCAACGAACTACCTTGAAAAGGAAAAAGTCCAAAAATCACTTCGCATTTTAACAAAATTTACCGATAATAAACAGATAAATATCATCTTCTATCTTCTTGCTGTTGAAGAACTCTGTGTCTGTGATATAGCCTGTTTACTAAATCTCAGTATGGCATCTACTTCCCACCATCTTCGTAAACTAGCCAATCAAAACATCTTGGGCACTAGAAGAGAGGGGAAAATTATATATTATTTTATAAAAGATGAGGAAATCAGGGATTTTTTTAATCAACTAGGATAACAACTATTTTTACTACTTTTCCATGATTCTAGGGAGCTACTCTATGAAATTTTTTGATGAAAATTACTCACAAGAAATAATATATAGAACTGTTTAAATATCTTCAGGATAGAAAAAGAAATTGTCCAGGCACGAAGAAACTGTATATTTGTTGCTAAACTGTACATCATCTTTATGATACAGTATTTCGTATTTCTCAACTACATAAGCTCCGAAAACTAAAATGTGATAACCCTTTGATAACCTCTCGATTTTCAAAAGGATTATATATGTAAATATTGAGGATTTATCTCTTAAAATTACTTGATTTTAGTGATAATTTACCATAAATATCATAATGTAGAAAAAACCAGGTCTTAAGAAAGCTCGTAAAGCATCATAATTTAGTAAACGTTAATTCGAAAGAATTACGATACTTACAGAGAACACCTTTCGGGGTGTTCTTTTTTATACTTTCTTACTAAATTGGTGCAATTGACACAGTTGTTGCGACTTTAGTCGCTTACAAATGTGGCTGCAACCTGACAAGGTCAGTTGCCTCAAAACGTTAATCAATACGATTATATCAACGTTTCAAAGCACTCAAGAGTTTATCTCGTGGGTGCTTTTTTTGTCTAAAAATCAAGAGTTTCCACAAAATTTCCACCATTGATTTTTAGGGCAGAAACATGAAATATTTTTAATACATATTTTTAAAAATTCTCGATGTTATTTTTAGTATATAAGTTATAATATCTTTTGCTGAATTTTTACTAACCTGATCGTCAAAATACAAAAATACCCTCAAAAAGTGAGATTAAAAGTCTCATTTTTTGAGAGTAATTGTTGATGTAAAATAAAATTTATTTGACATAAGAGAGCATAATAACTAAAAAGTATACTTTATTTTATTTCTCCATATAATTACAAACATTATTAATCTGTTCATGAAAATCTGTACCAAATTTTTCGTCAAAAAATGCACTTCCGACTGTGAAAGCCCAAGGATTTGCCTCAATGACTTCATCTAAACGTTCATAACTATCAACACTGCCAGCCAAACAAACGGGAGCCTCTATAGCTTGAACAAAAGCATTGTTTAGTTTGACAGGATCACCTGTATATCGGTACCCTAGCAAGTCAAATCCGTAAACTCCTTTTGCTAGATATTCCTTTGCCTCAGAAATCATGTCCTCGATAGAACCTTCTAGAATAGATGGGCGATTAGTAATTTGTCCAACAAATGGCATGTATTTCATGTTGTTTTCTTTGCAGAATTGATTGATTGAATCAAAGAAGACAGTTCCCATTAAAATATCACACCCACATTCTTTTGCAATTTTTGCACCGTGAAGTCCACTTTCTTCGTCATATTCAACAACTTCAAGAAAAGTAGTTTTGCCGCAAGATTTCATTCTGGAGAATAGAGACTTCATTTCAGAAATAGGAAGAGGTTTTTCCTTAAATCCCCAATACTGAGCTTTAGAGTTTTTACAGGATTCGAAAATTTCACTAGCATTTTCAACTGTGTGATCATTATGTGTCAGCATAACAATTAATTTAGGTGAGTTCATAAAAGTTCCTTTTGATGTTAATTCTAAGTTATTTTTCTTAAAAATAAAAGTACTTAGGTTACTGTCTAATCATTTCTTTAGGAATGAGTTTCGGATCGTACATGACTTTTGAATGATTTTTCAAAATAAGCTCTTTTTCCAAAGTTTGTTCAGTTATTCTATCAAGTTTTTCACGATAAATCATGGAGTTGCGATAGTAATAATTGCCTTCTTTTTTGAAATGATGATTTTCTTCAACTATCTGATAAGTGAACGGAAATTGTGATTCACTTCTTAACTCGCCGAAGAGAATCTCATTTTCAGTCCATGTTCTCAATTGAATAAGTTGGTCAGTATTATTTTTAAAACGATAGTCCTGATGATTATACTGTACAGAAGTTCCATTTGCAAATGGTTTCCTAGTACCTTTATCAGGGTCTAATGCATCAGAGTGAGAATGAAATTCTGTAATTTCCATAGGACTATGAACAATTAAAAGATGAAGCAAGTTAGCTAAATTACATAGCCCGCCGCCAATATCAGGTTCTACTTTACCATTAACAATAACTCGCCCTTCCTGGTATCCTTTTTTCTTAGTTGTATTACCAACTAAACTCCAAAAAGAAAATTCTTCTCCTGGATGAATGATAATGTTATTTAGATTTTTACTAGCAATCTGTATGTTAGTAGCTTTTCCTTTTTGAAGAGTAATATCAATGCCAGGACCACGTTTTATCAGTTGGGTAGAATATGATGAAACTAAGTTAGGTAATATCTTTTCTTGACGAATTTTAGAGAATTTTTTTCCTTGTTTAAAGTTCTGGATATGTCGTTTTAGATTTTCTTTTTTTAAAGAGATTTTATATGTTGTAGGACTAATTTCACAAAATAATAGATCCTTATTCCAAAAAACCATGTTGTTTCTCCTTTTTGATCACATCTAAATTTTTATTTTTTTGTCTCAAAAATGGGTAAGTATGAAGTATTAATTTTTCAACCCATCGTTTTTTACCAATTCCGCCTTCTTTAGGATCATATAAAAAATCAACTAAGATAGTGGAGATATTTGCACGACTAGCTCCGAGCACATCTGTAAAAAGTTGATCTCCAATCATAACTGTTTCAAATGGTTTTAGCTGCATCATGTCAAGAGCTTTTTTAAAGTTCTTAGGATTTGGTTTGTCAGAAAGAGGAATAAAAGGCACAGATAAGTGTTGATTAAATTCTGATATTCTTTCTTCGTCGTTGTTTGACAAAAGAAAAATTTGAAAACCAATGGCTTTGAGATTTTGAAATAGTTCAATAACTTGTTCTGTAGCGGGGGCGCCATGCATCACAAGAGTTTGATCGATATCAAAAATTAATCCTTTAAAACCAAGTTGATATAATCTTTGATAGGGGATATCAAAAACAGTTTTTGCTCGTGCTGCTGGCATGAATGGAAACATATTGTGTAAAGCCTTTCATTGAATATATAACAATAATTCTAGCACATATATAGAACAAGGTCAATACCACTATTAAGTGTGTAGCAGAAATAGATATTCCTAGTAGACATTTGTTCACTTTTTTTATATAATAAAACTAAACCATATTGGTTGAGTTTTAAAAATATGGATTCAAGCATCGATTAGTCTTTCTAAGGGAGATAATGTCCATTAAAGTATCATAATAGGAGGTGAAGTATGTATCAGCCAGAAAAACTCAAGGCTCGGAGGAAAGAGTTAAAACTGACACAGAAGGAAATTGCAGAGAAACTTGGGATTAGTTTTCAGGCTTACTCGGCTTGGGAACGTGGAGTCAAGGAACCATCTAAGGAGAAGGTGTTTCAGCTAGAGAATATTTTAAAAGTACCAAAAGGATATTTTACTCAGATCGAGATTGTCCGTCTCTACCATAGCCTCTCCAAGCAAGGGCAGGAGAAGGTTGTTCTCTATGCTCGCAACCTGGCTCAAGAAGAACAGGCTCAGAAAGTGGCTCCCATGCCAGAGCGCCTCTACGAGTACCGTGTTTATGAACGCATGTCAGCAGGGATTGGGGCTTCAGTCTACGATGATCAGAATTTTGATACGGTTTACTTTAATGAGGAGTTGGCTCATGATTTTGCGTCATGGGTGTCTGGGGACTCCATGGAACCTAAATATCAAAATGGTTCAGTAGCTCTGATTCGAGAGACAGGATTTGACTATGATGGGGCTGTTTATGCAGTGGTTTGCAACAACCAGACCTATATCAAACGAGTCTATAGGGAGGAAGATGGCCTGCGTCTGGTCTCTATCAATCCTAAATACAAGGATATTTTCATCTCCTATGAAGAAGATCCTCGGATTGTTGGCATTATCGTTGGGAATTTTGTGCCGATGGAGGGCTAGTCAATGGGCTACTTTGATTATTCCAGAGAGCCCAAAAGTGACATTGCTTTTGTCGATATGAAATCCTTTTATGCCAGTGTTGAGTGCGTGAAACGGGGCTTACATCCGCTGAAAACCTCGCTTTGTGTCATGAGTCGCGCGGATAATTCCACTGGTCTTATCCTAGCCTCCTCTCCCCTGTTTAAGAAGATTTTTGGCAAGTCAAATGTTGGTCGGGCCTATGATTTGCCTTTTGATATCAAAACGCGAAAATTTTCCTATTACAATGCTCGAAAGCAAGGGCTACCGACTGACTCGGACTATGTTCGCTACATCGAAGATTGGGCTCAAGTGACCTTGATTGTCCCTCCTCGAATGGACGAGTACATCGCAGTCAATATGGAAATCCAGCGAATCTTTCAAAACTATGGCAGTCCAGATGATATTTATCCTTACTCTATCGATGAGGGCTTTATTGACCTAACTAGTTCGCTCAACTATTTCATCCCAGCTAAGAGTCTCTCTCGCAAAGACAAGCTGGATCTGCTTTCTGCCCGTATTCAGAGGGATATTTGGAGGCAGACAGGGATTTACTCTACAGTAGGTATGTCCAATGCCAATCCCTTACTAGCCAAGTTGGCTCTGGATAATGAAGCCAAGCACACTCCGACCATGAGGGCCAACTGGTCTTACCAGGATGTGGAAGAGAAGGTCTGGGCAATCCCTAAGATGACGGATTTTTGGGGAATTGGCAGACGGATGGAGAAACGCTTGCATGCTCTGGGGATTTATTCCATCAAGGAATTGGCAACCAGCAATCCAGACCAGTTAAAGAAAGCTCTGGGTCAGGCTGGTCTGCGTTTGTGGTTTCATGCTAACGGGATTGATGAGAGCAATGTTCATAAGCCCTATAAAGCCAAATCCAAGGGCTTGGGGAATTCTCAAATCTTGCCGAGAGACTACGTGAAGCTACGTGATATTGAAATTATTCTCCGGGAAATGGCGGAGCAGGTGGCTATTAGATTGAGAAGGTCTGGCAAGAAAACAACCCTTGTCTCTATCTATGTCGGTTTCTCTAAACAGGAGGTCAGGTCGTCTATTCACACACAAATGAAGGTCGAACCGACCAATAATACAGCTGTCTTAACGGATTATGTTTTGAAGTTATTTCATAACAAATACACTTCAGGAGCAGTCAGAAGTGTTGGAATCAACTATTCAGGATTTGTGGATGAGTCCTTTGGTTTGATATCTCTCTTTGATGATGTTGACAAGTTAGAAAAAGAAGAAAGGCTCCAGACGGCCATTGACTCCATTCGGGAACAATTTGGTTTCACTTCCCTTTTAAGAGCAAATGCACTGGAAGAAGCCTCTAGGAGTCTTGCTAGAAGCAAGCTGATTGGGGGACATTCTGCTGGAGGATTAGATGGATTAAAATGATTGATCGTTCTTATTTACCTTTTCAATCTGCGCGAGATTATCAAGATCCAGGTATGCAGAAGTGGATGGGATTTTACCTTTCAGAACACACCAGTTCGCTCAGTGAAGAAAAAAGTCGTGTTGATTTTTCGACGGATTTGACTCCAGATGAGAAGTTTCACTTGCTTTCTCAGCTTTATGTTGGCCAACTTAGGGGAAATTTTGTGCTAAAGGAAAAGAAGCAGAAAATCACTATAATCGGTGTGGTGAGAGAGTTATCACATCAGACTCTATCTATTAGGACAAACGAGGGATATAGGTTGATAGATGTTGCAGATATCCTAGAAATTCGGCTGTGGGAGGAGGGAGTTTATGACTAGAAAAGAGCTGTATGAAAACAAACTGCAGATGGATTACTTTTCATATAACTATATTCGTTTTGAAGAGGATTTTCAAAAATACTCTGCCATGAACGTACCCTTGACTTTCTTGATTGATGACATCCTACGAACCATGGCGATGAATCAGAAAAACTACTTTGTTTTAAACAAGGGAAATGCCAAGGATGGGCGGGAGCATCGTTTTTATTTTAGGGTGGTAACGGAGAAAGAGTGTCCCAGAAATAGGATCTATGTATATGCCGGAGTTAAAATAGTGGCTAGTAGATTTGGTAGGAGATGAGCTCGTTCTCTGGTGTACACTATTGTAGTTATCTGCGGAGAGCTTGCAGCAGATTATTATGGTATTTCTGATTAAATCAGATAAGAGCTCCATCTTTTTGGATGATTGTGTACTTGATATCGTAGTTGAATTCGAAAATACTTATCCCAAATAATCATTCTGTTTTATAGATACTAAGATATCCATAGAAATTTATGGATATTTTTTGATTTATATATAGAAAAAGAGAAGACCGGCTGGCCTTCTCTTTGGGGGAGCTAGAATCATTGAAAAGAATTAAGTAAAGATTTTAATTAGTCTTTGAAATTCTTTTGGAAGATGAGTAGAGACAATACTGAAGTAATAGCAGCCAAGAATAAGAAGGCATTTGCTTCTTGCTCTCCAGTTTCTGGGAGTTGTTTTTCCTTGTCTTGTTTAACTGTAGTAGCAACAGGTGCTTTTTCATCTTTTCTTGGTGAATCTTCTGTTACAACTGCAGGAGCTGGTTTTTCAGTTTCTCTAGGTAGAACATACTCAGGGAGAGTCACAACTGGTGGCGCCTCTGTTCCTATAGAACTTTGTTTAGTTCCAACCTCAATTACTCTATCTAGAGCTGGAGTTGATTCAGTTTGAACTATCTTACGATTGCTACCATCTACTTCGACATACTCGATTATAGCACCATCTTTCCCTTCTGCTAGAACTTTCTCTTTTCCTTTATCTAAGTTTGGATTTTCATGACGGATAGTCTTGAATGGTACTGCCTTCTTGACAATATCCAAACTTGGAAGTTTAAAGACAAGGTCCTTAACTCCTTCTTCAGGACTTGAAGAAGTAATTGGTTTTTCAGGTTCTTTTGGTAGAAGGTACTCAGGAAGAGTCACAACTGGTGGAGTCTCTGTTCCTACAGAACTTTGTTTAGTCCCAACTTCAATCACTCGGTCTAGAGCTGGAGTTGATTCAGTTTGAACTACCTTACGATTGCTGCCATCTACTTCGACATACTCGATTATAGCACCATCTTTCCCTTCTGCTAGAACTTGTTCTTTCCCTTTGTCTAATTGTGGATTTTCGCGACGGATAGTCTTGAATGGTACTGCCTTCTTGACAATATCCAAACTTGGGAGTTGGAAGGTAAGCTCTTTAACTCCTTCTTCAGGAATTGAAGAAGTAATTGGTTTTTCAGGTTGTTTCGGTTCAACTGGTTGTTCTGGCTGGCTAGGTTGCAATTGCTTGATTTGTTCAAGAGCGTTATTGAGAGCTTTATTGACGTCTTCTTGAGTCTTAGCCTCTTGAATAGCTGCGATTGCTTTGTCAGTAATTTCAACTAATTTCTTCTTAGCATCGTTGTTGGCACCAAGCTCAGCCACTTTTTTCTCGATAGCTTCAGTCAAGCTAGCCATAGCCTTATCATAATTGATTTCAGGCTGTTCAGGTTGTTTCGGTTCAACCGGTTGTTCTGGTTGGCTAGGTTGCAATTGCTTGATTTGTTCAAGAGCGTTATTGAGGGCTTTGTTGACGTCTTCTTGAGTCTTAGCCTTTTGAATAGCTGCGATTGCTTTGTCAGTAATTTCAACTAATTTTTTCTTAGCATCGTTGTTGGCACCAAGCTCAGCCACTTTTTTCTCGATAGCTTCAGTCAGGCTAGCCATAGCCTTATCATAATTGATTTCAGGCTGTTCAGGTTGTTTCGGTTCAACTGGTTGTTCTGGTTGGCTAGGTTGCAATTGCTTGATTTGTTCAAGAGCGTTATTGAGGGCTTTGTTGACGTCTTCTTGAGTCTTGGCTTCTTGGATAGCTGCGATTGCTTTATCAGTAATTTCAACTAATCTCTTCTTAGCATCGTTGTTGGCACCAAGCTCAGCCACTTTTTTCTTGATAGCTTCAGTCAAGCTAGTCATAGCCTTATCGTAATTGATTTCAGGCTGTTCCGGTTGTTTTGGTTCAACTGGTTGTTCTGGACTTGTTTCGTCTCCAGGTTTTCGGTAATTTTCGTCTTTGCTAAGAATATCTTGCAAAGCAGTGACTGTTGACATCACATCTTGTACATTTACAGTATCAGAACTTAATTGTGCAGTGAGTTTATCAAGATTAGACTTGAACGCTTGGCGTGCAGTTGCTGTATTTTTCAAACCACTTGGATCAAAGTTAGATAAGTCGTCTTTCCATTTAGAGAGAGATTGAAGGATTTGTGTTTTGCTGTAGAGTTCACTTCCTTCACCACGAGTGATGAATTGATCCACCTGGATACCGATGTTTCGAGACAAATCGTTTCGATCAGGATCTAGTTGAAGGGTGACTGCGTGCAAGTTTTCATCAAGACCTTTTAGGCTAACCAGAGTTTGATTGCCTTGACGTTGAGCAGCGTGACCGCTAAAGTATTTCTTGCCCTCAATAGTCGACGCATTTCCCATGCCGTCTTGGTAAGGAACTTCTTTGCCATCTAAGAAGACCTTGTAGATACCATGACCTGGGTCAACAAATCCTTTGATTTCTAAACCAGTACCATAGAAATAAGCAGTTACAGTTGTCTTTTTCTTCTGATCCTCTGTCAGATGTCCAAATGATACCCATGATTCAGTGTTTTGGTATTTGCCAGAAGAGTTGGTTTCGTGTCTCCAGCCAGGACTGTAATCTAATTGGCTAGCTTGGTCGTCGTAATTTGTCTGATCTTTCTTCAATAAATCAGCCTTCATTACTCGAATAGTTGCGTCGGTAGCAAAACCGAGTAGAGCGCCATCAGAAACAGAAGTGAGTTTTGCTTTGAAATCAAAGATTGAGTCAGCTTGTTCGGTGAAGTCGATAGTTGGAATGGTAACAGTTTTCTCTGTTTCGCCATCTGCAAAGGTCACATCTTGAGTTGTATCTTGGTAAACCTTACCGTGAACACCTGTTCCAGGTTCTGTGATGAAGCGAACAGTAGCAGCTCCCTTGCTTCCACCAACACGCTTAATTGTAACAGTAACAGGTTTTCCTTTTTCGACATCGTAAGAAGTTGCTTCAAGCTCAAACATACCCTTGCTGTTATTGTTTAGAGTGTAGATTCCTTCTGTAGCAATAGGTTCACCTGTTTTGTTAACGAGAGTAATAGTGTGTTCTCCAGGTGCTAAATCACCAGTTTCGTAAACTTTTTGGCTACGTTTACGGCTACTGTTCTTGGTTTGTACATCTGCAACTTTTTGACCATCCACGTATACAGACATTTCACCATGGTTTGGATCTACTGTTGATACGACGTAAGCCTTGGTTCCTGTGAAACGATAGGTGACTTTGGCGTCTTTCTTGTTGGTCCACATAGAAGTACCGCGAATACCTTCTGACTCGTTGTACCAAGTTGTACCTTCTTTGTCAGCTGTTGTATTTGAGTGGTATTCTAGTCCAAGAGGATATCCATCATTCTTTTCGATAGTGCTTGGAGTTTTATAGACTGAGAAGTTGGTTAGGATTGGTGTGGCTTGTGAGCCAGTAATCGTAACTCGGATTTTTTGTGCTTCTACAGGTTGACCTTGGATCAAACGACGATAGCCTACGGTTGAACCTTCACCATATGGAACCCAGCGTCCGTTGATTTCGACTTCAATTTTGAATCCAGAAATACGTTGTCCTTTAGCAATATCTTCTTTTAGTTCAACAACGTCAAAGCGTCTCTTTTGTCCTAAATCAACTGTGAAACTACCAGTTGTAGCATCATTTGAAAGTGCCCAGCTGGTATCGTCTTTACCATCAGTCAGGTGGCTTTCCTTGTAGAGATGGTTCTGACGAGTCGAACTTGCTGTTACAGTTGCACCTTTGGCAAAGTCAGTCGCATACATTTGATCTAGAGTCGCTTTGAATTCTTTCAAGCGAGCCACGTCAGCATCTGCGAATTTACCTTCTTTGTTTGGTGGAATGTTGAGAAGAAGTGGCGTTCCACGACCAACAGACTTGAAGTAGATATCCATCAATTCTTTGAGGGATTTTGGTTGCTGGTTATCGTGGTAGAACCAGCCAGAGCGGATGGAAACATCTGCTTCTCCTACAGAGTACATATCTCCGTCAGGGTCACCGTGGTTAAGGTATTCGTTCTTAACATTTTCGGTGATGTTTGCTTTCTTGACCTTATGCCATACAGGGTCACCGGCGATACCACGCTCATTTCCAATCCAACGGATACTTGTTGGTTCGGCAGAGAAGATAGCGATATCTCCTTCAGCTTCCTTGATGTATTTGAACCACTCATCAAAAGTGTAGGTTACTTTTTGGGCACCGCTACCGCGTGCTCCATCCATCCAAACTTCGATAAATTTACCCTTATTACCGTATTTTGGATTACCAAGGATTTCTTTTAGTTGATTGAGGTAGTATTCGTTGTATTCTTTTTGAGTAGCTACCTTATATTTAGGGCTATTAACATCCCATGGTGATAGGTAAACACCCATGTTCATATCGTATTTAGTAGCCGATTTAGAGATTTCTTCTAAAAGGTCACCCTTTCCATCTTTCCATGGACTTGCAGCTACGGTATGATTTGTATATTTAGATGGGTAAATAACGAAACCATCGTGGTGTTTGACAACCATAATAGTTCGTTTAAAGCCAGTTTCCTTTAGAGTACGGATCCATTGATCTGTATCTAAGTTAGTTGGATTGAAGTTTTTAGGATCTTCATTTCCATGTCCCCATTCAGAATTAGTATAAGTATTCATACCATAGTGGATAAAGGCAGCTAATTCTTCCTTGTGATAATCAAGTTGAGCCTTGCTTGGAAGGGGACCGTGATTTCCAATTTCTGTTTCCTTATCTTCTGGATGAGCAGCAGGTAAAACATTTGAAGTCGGATTAGAGCTATCAGAGATTTTTTCGTATTCAAAGACGACATCATTCACACCCTTGTGCTGGATGCTGGCTTCTAAGCGTGGAGTGATTGCGCGGTAGCCTGCGATTTCTTTTGCTTCAAAAGTGTTTACAAAGGAAACATCGTATTCTTTTCCGTCATTATTATCAGTAACAACATCTGCTAATTCTTGCTCTGAGCCTTTCAAACGATAATGAATGGCAAATGAACCTTTATTCACTTTATAAACCACCTTGATGACCCGTGTTCCTGGAGCTGTTTTGCTGACGACGTTGTAGGTCCACTCATCTTTGAGTTGTTTGTTGATTTCGACGCCATCAATAGAGACAATCTGGTATTTCTCTTGATTTTTTGTATAGAAGTCAGTCTTAGCGATTTCTTTTTTGAAGTTATAATCAAAAGCTGTTCCAACTTCAGTTTTTTCAACAAAAGTATCATCAGTTTTGATTGGATTACCAGTTTCATCTACGTGTTGAACAACTACACGTCCGTAATCGATTCCTTTAATGAGTGTCGCAACACCATTTTCATCGAAAGAATATTGATTTTCGCCAATAACAGCAGTTTTATTTCTGAACATTTCTCCTTCAGGAGTAAAGTAATATCGTTTCCCATTATCACCTTGGTACCAACCTTTGACACCATATTTAGCGATAATATCTTTTACCCATTTTACTTGCTCGGGTGAGAGGACGATTCCGCCACCGAAGCGGTCTTTGTCAGGGATGCCGTTTTCAATTGTGCCGTGTTGGTGAACACCGACTACTTTACCATCACCGTTGATAATACCAGCACCTGAAAGGCCTGAAACAGAAGTCATATGATAGGTGATGCCTTTTGAGCCTTTATCATCATAATTATCAACAGATTTCACGACACCATCAGCCTTGTAAAGTTGACCAGCTACAATTGGTTTTTTGAGCTCAGGTGAGCTTGAATCAGTTGGATATCCAATCGTGCTAACAGGGTCCCCAGGTTGATAGGTTTTATTTTCTGCCAAGGGAACAAAGGTAGCAGCTTTATTTGGACTAGCGATTTGAAGAGGAACAGGTGCTACAACAGCAGCCAAGTCATTTTGATATCCTTTTCCAAATTCTTTCTTGTTCCAAAAATGAATATCTTCTTCTTTGAATAGAGTAGTATTACCCGTTACAGGTTGAGAATTGCGAACAGCAGAATTAGAACCGAGGTTATAGTAAAACTTAGCAGAATCTCCGCCTCGAATATGTCCTTCTTTTGTATCACGGTTTGATTCTAAAAAGTTGTGGGCAACAGTCAAGATGACATTTGGTGCCACAAAAATACCAGAACCAGACACGATATAGCGTTGGGAACCACCATTGTAAATAGTGTAAATCATACTAGCAGCAGTAGCAGGTTGTCCTTCATAAGGGACGTGCTTCAAATCTAGACCACCGTTGATAATTGCACGATTACCATTTTCAGCTTCTTTTGGAAGTTCTTCCTTGTTTTTTAGAATGCTTTCTGTCTCAACTTTAGGACTATCCTTCTTGTCTACGATTGCTGAAGTATCTATGTTTTTCACGGGTGCATCAGGATAAGCTTGATCGTGGATTTCTTCAGGAAGCAAGTCAGTAGTTTTAGTTTCTGCTACAGTCTTCTCTTCTACTGGTTTAACAGTTTTTTCTGCTTTCTCTGCTTTCTCTGACTCTTGAGGTGTAGAAATTACAGGACTTTCATTTTTGACTTCTGGTTTGGTTTTTTCAACTTCGGCCAATTTTTCTACATTTGGTTGAGAGCTTGTAGTTTCAATTTTTGCTTCGTCAGCTAGTGCTGTACCAGATGCAAAAAAAGCGAGTCCGACCATAACCGAAGCAACTCCAACGGTTAATTTTCTGATGCTAAAAGTTTGCTCTTTTTCAAAAAGGTATCGATTCATAATGTACTCCTAGTTTGAATCAAGACAGTCAGCTACTGTCTGAGCCCAAGTATGACTTGGAAACGATTTTCTTTAGCGATAGTTAGATTTTGTGCAATAGTTTGAGACTAATTACCCCCTCTGTTTAAGCGCTTTCATTTTAGAATAAAAAAATTAAAATTGTTATCTTAATCTTTAAAATAACCTAAAAACCTTAACATAACAAATATACTAAATTGTTCCAAGAAATGCAATAGAGAAAGTAAACCTAATTTAAAGAAATTCTTTCACTTTTTAAAGAAAAAAATACATCCTTTCAAGAATTAAACTGAATGAAAGAATGTATTCAAAAAAAAGTCAGAGTAATTTTTGTATCGCCTCTTCAATTTGTTTTGGGTCTGTTTTTGAAGAGAAGCGTTCAAAGACCTGCCCATCTCGACCGATGAGAAACTTAGCGAAATTCCATTCGATTCGTTTTCCTAGTGGACCAGATTTTTGTTCTTTCAACCAAACATAGAGAGTATCTGCTTCCTTACCGTTGACCTTGATCTTGGCAAAACGTGGGAAGCTGGTCTGATAATGTAGGCTACAGAAGGCGTTGATTTCCTCTGCACTACCTGGTGCTTGTCCCATAAACTGATTGCAAGGGAAGTCTAAAATCTCAAAACCTTGTTCTTGATAGCGGTCATAGAGTTCTTGGAGACCTTGGTACTGGGGCGTTAAACCACATCCAGTAGCAGTGTTGACAACCAAGAGAATCTTACCACGATAGGTCTCTAGTGGAGTTTCTTGATGGTCTTGGTTCAAGACTGAAAAATCGTATAGTGAAGTCATTGCTTGCTTTTCTCCTTCTGTTTGGTATTTTTAGGAGTTTTCTCCTCCTGTAGTGATAGAAATCCGTAGGTCAGGGTTCCAAAAATGCTACCGATAATCAGGCCATACATCAGGAAAGGACCACTTTTATCGAATTGCATGAGCAACTTCATAAAATCTGAAAGGGACATCTGCTGAACGAAGACTTTATGAAAGATGAGTAAGGTAAAGAAGCCAATCTGAATACCGATAAACACAATCCAACTCCTAAATTTGATTTGGGTTTTGCTGTAGGTTTTGAGGATGATTTCTGATTTGTCATCCTTTTCAAGATGAAGCTCTTGGACGGCTTTTTGAGCTTTTATACTCATGAACAAAATGAGTCCAAAATAGATGTAGGGCATAACATTTCGAACAATTTCTATAAAGCTTCCGAACAAAATATAGAATAGGAAGAGAATGAAGGAAGAGTAAAAGATTTGGATCATGGAACGGGCGCAAGCCTTGTAGATAACCTCTTGACGGCATTCATCAAAAGGCCCTTGGATATGAAAGAAATTTCGAAGTAGGCGAGTTGTTAAGTCTTCTTTTTTCATGGGTGATTTCTCCTAAATGAACGATGCTATTTTGTTTCTTTTACGAATTGATAGAGATAATAAAGATAAGTAATAGAAGAAAAGATAGCGATAGTTAGCAATATATAATATTTCCAATTGCTTGAAATAAGCGTCAGTTGTGGTAAGGATAGAATCATAAAGAATAGTGCTAAGTTGAGTATGCGCGTTTTTTGGGAGTCGATCTTTAGATAAGTCAATCCTTTGTTGAGGGCTGGAACAAAGACTGGAAGGAGGACTATATCGTAGATTGGCAAGTTCCCTGAAACGATGATGAAGATGAGCAGAGAACTGAACAAAAGATGATAGGTAAGTAAAGTTATTAGTGATTTCATAGGGCACCTCCTAATCCTCATCTTGATCTTTCTTAGCTTTAGCAATGCGACGGGAGATGATAATTTGTATAATCACTCCGAAGAAGAAAGAATGGAGAATACTTGAAAAAATATTTTTAAAAGCGAGAAGAGACTGAAGATAGTCCTGGCTCTCACCTAGCAGTATATGGAGAAGAGGTGTTATAAAAAATATCAATAGACCAACAAACAAACCCGCTTTCAGACCAGGGTAGTGTAGTTGCTTACTTTCTTTCTCGCTCAGCATATCTGGATCAATAGCTGTGATGCCTGTTTTTTTGGTTTGGGAGAGCACATAGAGAGAAGAAATCATGGAAATCATAAAGACAATGATTGGATAGCCGATAGCGACAATTTGCGGGTATTTATAAGCGAGGACGAAGGGGATGAGATTCCCAAACGTCATCAGATAAAAGAGGATGATAAAGACTTGATTGCCAATACGATCAGCCTCGCGTCGTTTGTGTTCGTCGAGAGGACCAGAAATTCCGTATATGCGTTTGATGAGTTTTTCAGTGAAGGTTTCTTTTTTCATAAGTTTGCTCCTTTTTTAAAAATCTTCCTCCCAAAAGAGACTGTTGAGGTCAGTTTGGAGGCTACGGGCGAGATTGAGACAGAGTTCCAGAGTTGGGTTGTACTTGTCGTTCTCAATCATATTGATGGTTTGTCTCGAGACACCTATATCCTTGGCTAGTTCGAGCTGGGAAATGCCCAGTTCCTTGCGAAATTCTTTCACACGATTCATCTGGACTCCTTTCTGATTTGTGTCGTATATATTTGACTATATTATATTCTTCTATGAAATAGATGTCAAGCATATTTGACATCTATTTCTTAAAGAAATCTTACTTTTTTTGCCCTATTTGTCTGACTAGTGCAAGCTGGTCGGATTTGTGGTAAAATAGATAGGATATGACAAAAGAATTTCATCATGTAACGGTCTTACTCCACGAAACGATTGATATGCTTGATGTGAAACCTGACGGTGTTTACGTTGATGCGACCTTGGGTGGAGCAGGCCATAGCGAATATTTATTAAGTAAATTAAGTGAAAAAGGCCATCTCTATGCCTTTGACCAGGACCAGAATGCCATTGACAATGCGCAAAAACGTTTGGCACCTTACATTGAAAAGGGGATGGTGACTTTTATAAAGGATAACTTCCGTCATTTACAGGCACGTTTGCGCGAAGCTGGTGTTCAGGAAATTGATGGAATTTGTTATGACTTGGGAGTGTCTAGTCCTCAATTGGACCAGCGTGAGCGTGGTTTTTCTTATAAAAAGGATGCGCCACTGGACATGCGGATGAATCAGGAAGCTAGTCTGACAGCTTATGAAGTGGTGAATCACTATGACTATCATGACTTGGTTCGTATTTTCTTCAAGTATGGTGAGGATAAGTTTTCTAAACAGATTGCGCGTAAGATTGAACAAGCACGTGAAGTCAAGCCAATCGAGACAACGACTGAGTTGGCAGAGATCATCAAGTCGGCTAAGCCTGCTAAGGAGCTCAAGAAGAAGGGCCATCCTGCCAAGCAGATTTTCCAAGCTATTCGGATTGAAGTCAATGATGAACTGGGAGCTGCAGATGAATCTATCCAGCAGGCTATGGATATGTTGGCTCTAGATGGTAGAATCTCAGTGATTACCTTCCATTCGCTAGAAGACCGCTTGACCAAGCAATTGTTCAAGGAAGCTTCAACAGTTGAAGTTCCAAAAGGCTTGCCTTTCATCCCAGATGATCTCAAGCCCAAGATGGAATTGGTGTCCCGTAAGCCAATCTTGCCAAGTGCAGAAGAATTAGAAGCCAATAACCGCTCGCACTCAGCTAAGTTGCGCGTGGCCAGAAAAATTCACAAGTAAGAGGAAAAAATGGTAGATAAGAAAGAAACAACCAGTCAATTCTTGCAGAATCGTATCAAAAAATTCTCCCGTGTGGAGAAGGCTTTTTATCTTTCCATCGCTTTTACAGCTCTCGTCTTAGCAGTGAGTATTATCTTTATGCAGACACGACTCTTGCAAGTGCAAAGTGATTTGACAAAAATCAATGCGCAGATAGAGGAGAAGAAGACAGAACTGGACGATGCTAAGCAGGAAGTGAATGAATTGATTCGTTCCGAGCGCTTGAAAGAAATTGCAGATAAAAAAGATTTGAAATTGAATAATGAAAATATCCGAACAGCGGAGTAAGATATGAAATGGACAGAAAAAATAACCCGATTTGCGGTAAAAAATCGTAAATCTCCAGCAGAAAACCGTAGAATAGTCGGCAAGTACATCAGTTTGTTAGCTGTCGTACTTTTCGCTATCTTTTTGGTCAATTTTGCTGTTATTATCGGGAGTGGTAGTAAATTTGGTACTGACTTGGTAAAAGAAGCTAAGAAGGTTCACCAAACAACTCGCACAGTCCCTGCTAAGCGTGGGACTATCTATGACCGAAATGGAGTGCCTATCGCTGAAGATGCGACCTCTTATAACGTATATGCTGTTATTGATAAAAAATACAAGTCAGCAACTGGAAAAATTCTTTATGTAGAGGATTCGCAGTTTAATAAGGTAGCTGAAGTCTTCCATAAGTATTTGGATATGGATGAAGCTTATGTGAAAGAGCAACTGGCTCAACCAAATCTGACTCAGGTTTCCTTTGGTACAAAAGGAAATGGGATTACTTATGCCAATATGATGGCGATTAAAAAAGAATTAAAAGAGGCTAGTGTTGAAGGGATTGACTTTACAACTAGTCCTAACAGAAGCTATCCAAATGGGCAATTTGCTTCTAGTTTTATTGGTTTAGCCCAACTTCATGAAAATGAGGATGGCAGTAAGAGTTTGTTAGGGACTTCTGGTTTAGAGAGTTCTTTAAATACCATTCTTGCTGGGACAGACGGTATTATTACCTATGAAAAAGACCGTGTAGGAAATATCGTACCAGGTACAGAACTGGTTGCGCAGCAGACTGTAGATGGCAAGGATGTTTATACAACATTGTCTAGTCCGCTCCAATCTTTCATGGAAACCCAGATGGATGCCTTTCTAGAAAAAGTAAAAGGTAAGTATATGACCGCGACCTTGGTCAGTGCAAAGACCGGTGAAATTCTCGCTACCACCCAACGACCTACCTTTAATGCGGATACTAAAGAAGGAATCACTGAGGACTTTGTTTGGCGTGATATTCTTTATCAAAGTAACTATGAACCAGGATCAACCATGAAGGTTATGACGTTAGCTTCTTCTATTGATAATAATACCTTCCCAAGTGGAGAATACTTCAATAGCAGTGAATTAAAAATAGCGGATGCGACGATTCGAGATTGGGATGTTAATGATGGTTTGACTACTGGTAGGATGATGACTTTCTCACAAGGTTTCGCTCACTCCAGTAATGTTGGAATGAGTCTACTTGAACAAAAAATGGGAGATACTACTTGGTTGGATTATCTAAACCGCTTTAAATTTGGGTTCCCAACTCGCTTTGGCTTGACAGATGAATACGCTGGTCAACTTCCAGCTGATAATATTGTCAATATTGCTCAAAGCTCATTTGGTCAAGGGATTTCAGTAACACAAACACAAATGCTTCGTGCCTTTACAGCTATTGCTAATGATGGAGTTATGCTGGAGCCAAAATTTATAAGTGCTATTTATGATACTAACAATCAGTCTGTACGAAAGTCTCAAAAAGAGATTGTAGGAAAACCTGTATCTGAAGATGCGGCAAGCTTGACTCGTACTAACATGATATTAGTTGGGACGGACCCTCTATATGGAACTATGTATAATCATTACACAGGAAAGCCAATTATAACAGTTCCTGGACAAAATGTAGCAGTTAAATCCGGTACGGCTCAAATCGCTGATGAGAAAAATGGAGGATACTTGGTTGGTTCTACCAATTATATTTTCTCAGTTGTGACTATGAATCCTGCTGAAAATCCTGATTTTATCTTGTATGTAACGGTTCAACAGCCTGAGCATTATTCAGCTGCCCAGTTGGGAGAGTTTTCCAATCCAATCTTGGAGCGGGCTTCAGCGATGAAAGAATCTCTGAACCTTCAATCTCCAGCTAAGAATTTAGATCAAGTGACGACAGAATCTTCGTATGCAATGCCTAGCATCAAGGATATTTCACCTGGTGATTTGGCGGAAGCCTTACGTCGAAATGTTGTGCAACCAATCGTTGTTGGTACTGGAACAAAGATTAAAGAGACTTCTGTAGAAGAAGGAAAAAATCTTGCACCAAACCAACAAGTTCTCCTTTTATCGGATAAGG
The DNA here is from genome assembly GCF_002096815.1 of Streptococcus mitis. Lineage (GTDB taxonomy): Bacteria > Bacillota > Bacilli > Lactobacillales > Streptococcaceae > Streptococcus > Streptococcus mitis_AD. The sequence continues at coordinate 82,599 of NZ_NCVJ01000017.1, read as the reverse complement.
TAGAAGAAATTCCAGATATGTATGGCTGGAAAAAAGAGACTGCTGAGGCCTTTGCTAAATGGTTGGATATTGAGCTAGAATTTGAAGGTTCAGGTTCCGTCGTCCAAAAGCAAGACGTTCGGACCAATACAGCTATCAAAAACATTAAAAAAATTAAATTAACTTTAGGAGACTAATATGTTTATTTCCATCAGTGCTGGAATTGTGACATTTTTACTAACTTTAGTAGGAATTCCGGCCTTTATCCAATTTTATAGAAAGGCGCAAATTACAGGCCAGCAGATGCATGAGGATGTCAAACAGCACCAGGCAAAAGCTGGGACTCCTACAATGGGGGGGCTTGTTTTCCTCATTGCTGCAGTTGTGGTGAGTTTCCTCGTCGCTCTTTTTTCAAAACAATTGACCAATAATGTTGGTATGGTTTTGTTTATTTTGGTCTTGTATGGTTTGGTTGGTTTTTTAGATGACTTTCTCAAGGTCTTCCGAAAGATCAATGAGGGGCTAAACCCCAAACAGAAATTGGCTCTTCAGCTTCTAGGTGGTGTTATTTTCTACCTTTTCTATGAACGTGGGGGCGATATGCTCTCTGTCTTTGGCTACCAAGTGCATTTAGGGATTTTCTATATTATCTTCGCTCTTTTCTGGCTAGTTGGTTTTTCAAACGCAGTCAACTTGACAGATGGTATTGACGGTCTAGCTAGTATTTCCGTTGTGATTAGCTTGTCTGCTTATGGAGTTATTGCCTATGTGCAAGGTCAGATGGATATCCTTCTAGTGATTCTTGCCATGATTGGTGGTTTACTTGGTTTCTTCGTCTTTAACCACAAGCCTGCCAAGGTCTTTATGGGGGATGTGGGAAGTTTGGCCCTAGGTGGAATGTTGGCAGCTATCTCTATGGCCCTCCACCAAGAATGGACTCTCTTGATTATCGGAATTGTTTATGTCTTTGAAACAACTTCGGTCATGATGCAAGTCGGTTATTTCAAACTGACAGGTGGCAAACGTATTTTTCGTATGACGCCTGTGCATCACCATTTTGAGCTTGGAGGATTGTCTGGTAAAGGAAATCCTTGGAGCGAGTGGAAGGTTGACTTCTTCTTTTGGGGAGTGGGGCTTCTAGCAAGTCTCTTGACACTAGCCTTTTTATATCTACTGTAAAAAATAATCCTTTATTGACAAAGAAATCAGGATGAAGCTTATCTTCATCCTGATTTTTGTGTGGTTAAACGTTAGTTTGATTCATCCTTTTTACTCTTAAGTAGAAAAGTTGCTGTTAGGACTAGACTCAATCCTGACAAGAATAGTAGTGGATTAGATGTTTCACCAGTAGCTGGAAGTTGTTCTTTAGGAGAATCATTTGCAGATTGAACAAGGTCTGGACTAGATGAAACTTGCTCAGAGCTATTGGCTAATGGTTTGATATCTGTTTCACTTGGTTTTTGCTCTGCAGTAGTTGATGCTCCATTAGCTTGATAAACGACTGCATAGGTGCTGAAATGACTAGTCGTAAATTCTGCCATTCCCTCGCGAATAGTAAAATCGAGAGCCTGTAACTCTTTTGATGGAGTTAGGTAGTAGACATTTTCGACAGCAGAGGAAATAGGCAAGCGAACCAAGACAGCTCTTTTTGGTTGCAAACTCTGGTCTGTTGGATTTTTAAGGTGAAGATCGTAAGCATCATAGGTCCTACCAAATAGTTCTTGAGCTAATACACGTCTGCTAGAAATGTGAGAAATTCCCTCTAAGTCAGTCGCCCCTCCAATAATTTCAACTCCAGTCCTTTCATCTTTTAAGACACGAAGTTTATATTCAGGAACAGAAACAGTAGGCGCTTGCTTTTGTCCTGCTGTACCGATAGGCTTCGTGTACTCAGGCATAGAAACCGTAGGTGGCTGTTCTTGTCGCACAGTACCGATAGGCTCAGTATACTCGGGGATAGAAACAGTAGGTGGTTGTTCTTGTCCCGCTGTGCCGATAGGTTGAGTGTATTCAGGGATAGAAACAATAGGCGCTTGTTCTATTCCTGCTGTGCCGATAGGTTGAGTGTACTCAGGGATAGAAACAGTAGGTGCTTGCTCTTGTCCTGCTGTACCGATAGGTTTAGTATATTCAGGGATAGAAACAGTAGGTGCTTGCTCTTGTCCTGCTGTACCGATAGGTTGAGTGTATTCAGGAATATTTACTACAGGAGGTTGTTCCTGTCCAGCCGTTCCGATAGGTTTAGTGTATTCAGGGATAGAAACAGTAGGCGGTTGTTCCTGTCCAGCAGTTCCGATAGGCTCAGTGTACTCAGGAATAGAAACGGTAGGTGGCAGTTCTTGTCCCGCTGTGCCGATAGGTTTAGTGTACTCAGGAATGTTTACTACAGGGGGTTGTTCTATTCCTGCTGTGCCGATAGGTTTAGTATACTCCGGAATATTTACTACAGGCGGTTGTTCCTGTCCTGCTGTACCGATAGGCTTAGTGTATTCAGGAATTTCTACAATAGGAGCAGGGTCATCTCCCTTGCTTGTAGTTGGCTGCTGATTCTCAACCTTCTTCTCATCCTTTTTGGTAAAGACAGCTACGACAGGACTGCTTGTTGTATTTCCCTGGATAGAATAAGCTTCTATCGCATTTCCAATTTTTCGATTGGTTTCGTCAGGGATAGGGATTTGTACCCGATTATCTTGAATTGATAAGACAGTCTGATCTCCAGTCGTAACTAGATGATTATCGTCTATCCTGCGTAAAACGAGTGGATCTTTGATGCCTGGGAAGGTCACAGCGATGGCTTCCCAATCTCCAGCTGGAAGAGTTAAAGAGATGTTTTTATCCCCTTCCTTAAGTGGTGCGATACTTGGACTATCCAAGCTTACAGCTGGAGCCTTAATCACATCAAATGAATCTAGAGAAATTTTCTTGCGACCTGCTGGTGAATTTGGATCAACTTTCAATGTCAAAATATGATTGCCATCACTCAGATTAGTAAATTCTCCAATTAAGGTTGCCTTTTGGGTAGCGCCAGCAGTGTAGAAGTCTAGACTTGGCATTTCTTTGCCATCTAGTGTCACGAGAGCTTTTCCAAGAGCGGATGTTTTAAGTCCGTAAATTCGAATACCTGTTCCAGTAAATGGAATGGTTGCTTGAGCTTCTGAAGCGGTACTTGGGTCGGCGTTATTGATGTCCGCATATTTTTCTGTGCTCTTATATAATTCAGTGTCGCTCCAATCTTTGAATTGAGATCCGTATTGAATGCGAGGGTCGCGGTCATCCATTTTTTCAATGGTTGTTCCTTGTCCCGGTAAAACTTTAAAGTAGTCTAAGGAAATTTTGGAACGTTCACTTCCACGGTGTTTATGCTCTTGTTTTACAGTGATAGTCATCACATGACTACCATCTGACAATCCTGTGAAGCGACCGATAAGGCTACCTTTTTCAGTTGCACCTGCAGTATAGAAGTCCAGTTCACCGACTGATTTACCATCGATTTTGACTTCAGCGATTCCCAATTGAGATGATTTGAGACCATAGATTTCAATACCAACACCATTGAAAGGAATGGTTGCTGTCGCATCTTTATCTGTATAGTTACCTAGTGAAAGGTCAGCAAACTTCTCTGTTCCTCCAAATAATTCTGAGTCTGCCCAGTTTCCAAATGCAGAACCGTATTGGATTCGGCTATCACGGTCATCCATCAATTGGTTATAGGTTTCGACATTGGCCTTTTCGGATACCTGTGTAGAAACATTACCCAGCATAGCCTTAACAGTATAAGTGTAGGCGAGTTGAGGATCGAGTGAACGGTCGATAAAATGGGTTTGATTGGTCACAAATCCTCTGCTTGCAGAGGTTTGGCCAGATTCGTCTTTCACTTGTCTTTGGATAACATAGTGGGTAGCGCCTTCTACTTGGTTGAAGGTAAGTTCGGCAGTGACGCCATTTTGTCGAACTGCTGTCAGACTGGTTACACGACCAGGGAAATGTTCAAAGGTAATGACATCACCTTTTTGTGTTGCCAGTTGAATGCGGCCATCTTTAAGAACAGTTGCTTGGACAGATTTGCCATTAACCTTAACCTGACTGGCTTCGATATTTGGATAATCTACAACTAGGTCTCCACCGACATTTGAAAGGAAGGACAAGCTTTGCAGGTTTTTATCTTTCCACTTCATGCTAACTTCAAAGTTACCACGGGCAACCAGACCAGAAACCTGACCGTCTTTCCAAGCATCTGGAAGGGCTGGCAATGGTGCAATGTAGCCAGTGTGTGATTGAAGAAGCATTTCTGCAATCCCACTGGTTGCTCCAAAGTTTCCGTCGATTTGGAAAGGTGCGTGCGTATCCCAAAGGTTTTCTAGGGTTGAATATTTGAGCTGTTCAGCAAGCAGGCGATGGGCACGGTTACCGTCTAAGAGACGAGCCCAGAGGTTGATTTTATTGGCCTTAGACCAACCAGTACCACCATCTCCACGGTGGTTGAGGGTAGCACGTGCAGCTTCTAGGTATTCAGCTTGATCTTTGCTAAAGAGCGTACCTGGGAAGAGACCAACTAGATGGGAAACGTGGCGGTGGTGATTTTCAATCCCTTCATTAGTGAATTGGGGACTGTCTTCTTCGTACCATTCCTTGATGCGTCCTTCTTTGTTAATGTGAAGTGGTTTTAGTTTGTCAAATTTAGCCTTGACCTCTGTAACTAAGTCTTGGTCGACATTCAGATGGTTGGCGACTTCCATGTAGTCATGGAATAGCTGCCAGACTAGTGATTGGTCAAAGGTATTTCCAATGGTAATAGTACCGTGTTCAGGTGAATAGGATGGAGAAGATACCCAACGGTCGCTGGCCTGGTCGTAGTGTAAGAAGGAATTCCAGAACTTAGCTGTTTCCTTGAGCATTGGATAAATCTTTTCTTTGAGATAAGTCTCATCCTTGGTAAATTTATAGTAGTCATAGACGTTCTGCATCATCCAGGCATTAGCTGCTGGCGACCAACCCCAATAGTAATTCCAACCAGGAGTAGTCCAGCCAAATGGTGTCGCCTGGGTATGAACCAGCCAGCCATTTTCTTGTCCATCTTTGGATTCGATACCGGCGTATTCCTTAGCAGCGATACGGCCATAGTAGCGCATATCGTCAATGTAATTGATCATTGGCTTGGCTGTTTCAGCTAGATTGCTCATGTAGGCTGGCCAATAGTTCATTTGCAAGTTGACATTGAGGTGGTAGTCAGCGTTCCAAGGTGGATTGTCTACGGCATTCCAGACTCCTTGTAGGTTGGCAGGAAGGGCATCTGTCCGATCACGAGATGAACTAATCAATAAATAACGTCCGTATTGGAAGAAGAGTTCTTCCAGTTTTTGCCCTTTGCTAGGGTTATAGGTCTGAAGGGCCTCTTTTGTCGTTTGAGCAGCATTGCTTCCACCTAGGTTTAGTTTGACGCGGTTAAAGAGGCTTTGATAGTCTTTGATATGGTTCTTTTTAAGTGTCTCGTAGTCTTTGCCCCTAGCTGCTTCTACAATGCCTTTAACTGTTTTTTCGAGGTCAATGTCTTTGCGATAGTTTGTTTTTGGATTCTGAGCAAAGTTAGTCTTGGCACTGAGTAAAAGCGTAGCGTAGCTAGCTCCTGTGATTGTTAAACTATCCTCATGAACAGTAACTTTTCCGTCCGTTTTAATTCCTAGATAGGATGCGAACTGGAGGCCATTATCTTTGACTGTACCTTTTAGTAGGATACCATTTGGGTCTGTCGTAACATGGCCACTCTTGTAGTTAGAATATTCCGCTGAGTAGTCTCCGTTAGCAAGTAAATCTTCTGTTAAGCTATTCCAAACTGTAAAATCAAGTTTTTTGTCCCCTTTTTGGGTCAAGTGAGTAACAGTAACATCATCAGGGTAACTTGAGAAGGTTTCTCTTTTAAAGGTCGTTCCATCTTGGGTGTAAGAAGTTGTAGTAGTGGCTTCTGTGATATCCAAACCACGGTGATAGTCTGTAACTGTATCCAGCCCCTTTTTCTGGTTATTGAAGACCATGAAGATATCACCAAAGGCTAGATAACGTCCATACTGGGCGTTGTTTGGTCCAACTAGATTTTGTTCAGCTAATCGTTTGGCTTTTTGGCGATCTCCGTCTTCAAGAGCCTTACGAATTTCTGCTAAAATTTTATAACGTTCCTGATAGTTTCCTCCGTTATAGTCGGTACTGTCGGGACGCGGACCACCTGACCAAAGAGTTTTTTCGTTGTATTGGATTCTCTCCTCGCCGATGAGACCAAAAACCTTAGCACCCATTTCACCATTCCCAACTGGGAGTGCTTGTTTTTCCCAGCCATCATAGGAAGGAGCTGTTGGTCGATCATAGTTTAGCTGATAGTTGCTTTGTTCTGTCACAGGTAGTTCTTGTTTTTCGGTTTCCTTATTTTCATTAGGTTTTACAATAGCTTCAGTACTGGCTTGGTTAGTTGTAGCAGAAGTAACATCAGCCTCAGCGGGTTTGCTTTCAGAAGAACTATTATTAGCTAGAACTAGTTTTGTATGATCAATTGGCACGTTTGGCTGTGTATGCTCAGTTGATTCACTTGCTTTTGTTATAGTGTCTGTCTTAACTGTAGTTTTCTCTAATGCAGGCTCGTTTTGCTGTACTTCAATAGTATCAGCAGAGACGGTATGACTAGCTAGAAAAACCGCTCCAAGCAAAACAGAGGCTGTGCCGACTGTTAGCTTTCGAATACTGTAGCGACAGGATTTCTCCCTCCAAATTTTTTCCATAGAAACCTCCTTTAGTGATTAAAAGCGCTTTCATTTTTAATGAGGCGAACTTTTATTTCTATATTGTATTGTTAATCTAATTTTACCAGCTAATGAAGTGTTGTCAAGAGGATTAGAGAAGGATATATATTTGATATTGTTTTGTATTAAAAAAGTGGAGGAAACGAATAGTAAGGGAGTGTATTTTGTATATTCTTTCTAGTTTTGACTAGAACAATAAGCCAACTTTAATTACAGCTTACTCATCTCTGAAAGCGTAAAACAAACTAGTCAGGGTGGCTAGTTTGTGGTATAATGAAAGAGACTCAAAAAGAAACAGGAGAAATATGATGGATTTACTTTTAGCAATTGTATTGATTGTGCTAGCTTTTCTAGGAGGAGCTCTTGGAGGAATGTACTTGGTTCGTAAGCAAATTGAAAAAGAATTCGCTGACAAGCCACGTTTGAATGCTGAAGCAGTTCGTACTCTTTTGAGTGCAAATGGTCAAAAACCAAGCGAAGCTAAGGTACAACAAGTTTACCACCAAATCATCCGCCAACAAAAAGCAGCCCTTGCTAACAATAAAAAGAAAAAATAAATAAGGAAAAGTCTGGGATGAAAGTTCCAGACTTCTCACTATGTTGGCTATGGTTTAGGGATGAGACTTTTTCCTTGCATTCTATTGATATTTGATTATGATTAAGAGAGATAGTAGTTGTTGAAGCTGTCCTTCAGTTCTTAAAGACAAGTAATCATAATGAACTATCAATCAGAAAAAAGACTAGAAAGAAGACTGTATGGATAATCGACCAATTGGTTTTTTGGATTCGGGTGTCGGGGGGTTGACCGTTGTGCGGGAGCTCATGCGCCAGCTTCCCCATGAAGAAATCGTCTATATTGGAGATTCGGCACGGGCGCCCTATGGTCCCCGTCCTGCTGAGCAAATTCGTGAATATACTTGGCAGTTGGTCAACTTTCTTTTGACCAAGGATGTCAAAATGATTGTCATTGCTTGTAATACTGCGACTGCGGTCGTCTGGGAAGAAATCAAGGCTCAACTCAACATTCCTGTCTTGGGTGTAATTTTACCAGGAGCTTCGGCAGCTATCAAGTCCAGTCAAGGTGGGAAAATCGGAGTCATTGGAACGCCTATGACAGTCCAATCTGACATTTATCGTCAGAAAATCCATGATTTGGATCCAGATTTACAGGTGGAGAGTTTGGCCTGTCCCAAGTTTGCTCCCTTGGTGGAGTCTGGGGCCCTGTCAACCAGTGTCACCAAGAAAGTAGTTTATGAAACCCTGCGTCCCTTGGTTGGAAAGGTGGATAGCCTGATTTTAGGCTGTACCCATTACCCACTCCTTCGCCCTATCATCCAGAATGTCATGGGACCAAAGGTTCAACTCATCGATAGTGGAGCAGAGTGCGTACGGGACATCTCAGTCTTACTTAATTATTTTGAAATCAATCGTGGTCGCGATGCTGGACCACTTAATCACCGTTTTTACACAACAGCCAGCAGCCAAAGTTTTGCCCAAATAGGTGAAGAATGGCTGGAAAAAGAAATTCATGTGGAGCATGTAGAATTATGACAAATAAAATTTATGAATACAAGGATGACCAGGACTGGTATGTCGGGTCCTATAGTATTTTTGGTGGCGTCCGGGCGTTGACTGATGAAGACTTGGATTTCCCTCTGGTTGGATTGGCCAAAATCTTTCGAGACGAGGAACGAGGTTTCCCGATTTCAGTTACTGTTTTACGCTATGGTTCTCGCTACCGTTTATTGTCTTTTGTGGTAGATATACTAAACCAAGAAGCAGGTCGCAATCTAGAAGTCATCCAACGTCAGGGAGCTTTGCTTTTGGTTGAAAATGGCCAACTCTTGTATGTGGAATTGCCCAAAGAAGGGGTCAATGTTCATGATTTCTTTGAAACAAATAAGGTCAGAGAAACCTTGTTGATTGCGACTCGTAACGAGGGCAAGACCAAGGAATTTCGAGCTATCTTTGACAAGTTAGGATACGATGTGGAAAATCTTAATGACTATCCTGACTTACCTGAAGTAGCAGAAACAGGCATGACCTTCGAAGAAAACGCCCGCCTTAAGGCGGAAACCATTTCACAGTTAACAGGCAAGATGGTTTTGGCAGATGATTCTGGACTTAAAGTCGATGTCCTTGGTGGCTTGCCAGGTGTCTGGTCAGCTCGTTTCGCAGGTGTGGGAGCAACTGACCGTGAAAATAATGCTAAACTCTTGCACGAGTTGGCCATGGTCTTTGAACTCAAGGACCGCTCGGCTCAATTCCATACAACCCTAGTCGTAGCCAGCCCAAACAAGGAAAGTTTAGTTGTTGAGGCTGACTGGCCAGGCTACATTAACTTTGAAACCAAGGGTGAAAATGGATTTGGCTATGATCCCCTCTTCCTAGTGGGAGAGACAGGCAAATCATCAGCTGAGTTAACCCTTGAAGAAAAAAATAGCCAATCTCACCGTGCCTTAGCCGTTAAGAAACTTTTGGAGGTATTTCCATCATGGCAAAGCAAACCATCATTGTAATGAGCGATTCTCATGGCGATAGCTTGATTGTGGAAGAAATCCGTGATCGCTATGTAGGCAAAGTTGATGCCGTTTTTCATAACGGCGATTCTGAACTGCGTCCTGATTCTCCCCTTTGGGAAGGCATCTGTGTTGTTAAAGGGAATATGGACTTCTATGCAGGTTACCCAGAACGTTTGGTGACTGAGCTTGGTTCAACCAAGATTATCCAAACCCATGGTCACTTGTTTGACATTAATTTCAATTTTCAAAAGTTGGACTACTGGGCTCAGGAAGAAGAGGCCGATATCTGCCTTTATGGTCACTTGCATGTGCCAAGTGCTTGGATGGAAGGCAAGACCCTCTTTTTAAATCCAGGTTCTATCAGTCAACCACGTGGGACCATCAGAGAATGTCTCTATGCTCGTGTGGAGATTGATGATAGTTACTTCAAAGTCGATTTTTTGACACGAGACCATGAGGTGTATCCGGGCTTGTCCAAGGAGTTTAGCCGATGATTGCCAAGGAGTTTGAGACTTTCTTGTTGGGTCAGGAGGAAACTTTTTTGACCCCTGCTGAAAATCTAGCTGTATTGATTGATACCCACAATGCTGATCATGCGACCCTCTTGCTCAGTCAGATGACCTATACCCGTGTTCCTGTTGTAACAGATGAAAAACAGTTTGTTGGGACGATTGGGCTCAGAGATATTATGGCTTATCAGATGGAGCATGATGTGAGCTCAGAAATCATGGCGGATACGGACATTGTCCACATGACGAAAAGGGACGTAGCGATTGTTTCGCCTGATTTTACCATTACGGAGGTCCTGCACAAGCTGGTAGATGAGTCTTTCTTACCGGTTGTGGACGCAGAAGGTGTTTTCCAAGGGATTATTACGCGCAAGTCTATCCTCAAGGCTGTCAATGCTCTCTTGCATGACTTTAGTAAGGACTATGAGATTCGATGCAAATGAGAGACAGGATTTCAGCCTTTTTAGAGGAAAAGCAGGGCTTATCTGCCAATTCCAAGCAATCTTATAAGTATGATCTGGAGCAATTTTTAGACATTGTGGGCGAGCGGATTTCAGAGACCAGTCTCAAGATTTACCAAGCCCAGCTAGCCAGTCTGAAAATCAGCGCCCAGAAGCGGAAGATTTCGGCATGTAACCAATTTCTCTACTTTCTCTATCAAAAAGGAGAAGTGGATAGCTTTTACCGTTTGGAATTAGCCAAACAAGCTGAAAAGAAGACTGAAAAGCCGGAACTGCTAGACCTAGACTCTTTTTGGCAGGAAAGCGACTATCCAGAGGGCCGCTTACTGGCGCTTCTTATCTTGGAAATAGGGCTCTTGCCCAGTGAGATTTTAGCCCTCAAGGTTGCGGATATCAATCTGGATTTTCAAGTGTTGCGAATTAACAAGGCTTCCCAACAGAGGATTGTCACCATTCCCACAACCTTGCTTTTAGAGCTAGAACCCTTGATGGGACAGACCTACCTCTTTGAAAGGGCAGGGAAAGCCTATTCTCGTCAGTGGGCCTTTCGTCAGCTAGAGTCTTTTGTCAAGGAGAAAGGTTTCTCAACCTTATCCGCCCAAGCCTTGCGGGAACAGTTCATTCTAAGACAAATAGAAAAGAAGGTCGATTTGTACGAAATTGCAAAAAAATTAGGATTAAAAACAGTCCTGACCTTAGAAAAATATAGATAATGGATATTAAATTAAAAGATTTTGAAGGGCCGCTGGACTTGCTTTTGCACTTGGTTTCTAAGTACCAGATGGATATCTACGATGTGCCCATTACGGAAGTTATCGAACAGTATCTAGCCTATGTCTCAACCCTGCAGGCCATGCGTCTGGAAGTGACGGGTGAGTACATGGTCATGGCCAGTCAGCTGATGCTGATCAAGAGTCGCAAGCTTTTGCCAAAGGTGGCAGAAGTGACCGACTTGGAGGATGACCTGGAGCAGGACCTTCTTTCTCAAATCGAAGAATACCGTAAGTTCAAGTTCTTGGGGGAGCACTTGGAAGCCAAGCACCAAGAACGGGCCCAGTACTATTCCAAAGCACCGACAGAGTTGATTTACGAAGATGCGGAGCTTGTGCATGACAAGACAACCATTGATCTCTTTTTGGCTTTTTCAAATATCCTAGCCAAGAAAAAAGAGGAGTTTGCACAAAATCACACGACTATCTTGCGGGATGAGTATAAGATTGAGGACATGATGGTCATCGTAAAAGAGTCCTTGACTGGACGAGAACAGTTGTGTTTGCAGGATTTGTTCAAGGAAGCCCAGAATGTCCAAGAGGTTATTACCCTCTTTTTGGCAACCCTAGAGTTAATCAAAACCCAGGAGCTGACCCTCGTGCAAGAGGAGAGTTTCGGAGATATCTATCTCATGGAAAAGAAGGAAGAAAGTCAAGTGGCCCAAAGCTAGACTTGATAGAGAGGAAAGATGAGTACTTTAGCAAAAATAGAAGCGCTCTTGTTTGTAGCGGGTGAAGATGGGATTAGAGTCCGCCAGTTAGCTGAACTCCTCTCTCTGCCACCGACAGGCATCCAACAGAGTTTAGAAAAATTAGCTCAGAAGTATGAAAAGGACCCAGATTCCAGTTTGGCTCTGATTGAGACTGGTGGCGCTTATAGATTGGTGACCAAGCCTCAATTTGCAGAGATTTTGAAGGAATACTCTAAGGCACCTATCAATCAGAGTTTGTCTCGGGCTGCCCTTGAGACTTTGTCCATTATTGCCTACAAACAGCCCATCACACGAATAGAAATTGATGCCATCCGTGGGGTAAACTCGAGTGGAGCCTTGGCAAAGTTGCAGGCTTTTGACCTGATTAAGGAAGACGGAAAAAAAGAAGTGTTGGGGCGCCCCAACCTCTATGTGACAACGGATTATTTCCTAGATTACATGGGAATTAACCATTTGGAAGAATTACCAGTGATTGATGAGCTTGAAATTCAAGCCCAAGAAAGCCAATTATTTGGTGAAAGGATAGAAGAAGATGAGAATCAATAAGTATATTGCCCACGCAGGTGTGGCCAGTAGGAGAAAAGCAGAAGAGCTGATCAAGCAAGGCTTGGTGACGGTTAACGGCCAGGTGGTACGTGAACTAGCAACGACCATCAAGTCAGGCGACAAGGTTGAAGTTGAAGGCCAACCTATCTACAACGAAGAAAAGGTCTATTATCTGCTTAACAAACCACGCGGTGTCATTTCCAGTGTAACAGATGACAAGGGCCGCAAGACGGTTGTCGACCTCTTGCCCAATGTCAAAGAGCGTATCTACCCTGTAGGTCGTTTGGACTGGGATACATCAGGAGTCTTGATTTTGACCAATGATGGGGATTTTACGGATGAAATGATTCACCCTCGTAATGAGATTGACAAGGTTTATGTCGCGCGTGTTAAAGGTGTGGCCAATAAGGATAATCTCCGCCCCTTGACCCGTGGACTTGAGATTGATGGTAAGAAAACTAAGCCGGCTGTCTATGAGATTCTCAAAGTGGATCCAGTAAAAAACCGCTCTGTGGTGCAGTTGACTATCCATGAAGGGCGTAACCACCAGGTTAAAAAGATGTTTGAAGCTGTCGGTCTCCAAGTGGACAAGTTGTCACGGACTCGTTTCGGACATCTAGACTTGACAGGACTCCGTCCAGGAGAATCCCGTCGTCTTAATAAAAAAGAAATCAGTCAACTACACACCATGGCTGTAACCAAGAAATAATGAAACGAATTTTAATAGCGCCTGTGCGCTTTTACCAACGTTTTATCTCACCAGCCTTTCCACCCTCTTGTCGCTTTGAGCCTACCTGTTCAAACTACATGATTCAGGCTATTGAAAAATATGGCTTCAAGGGTGTTTTGATGGGCTTGGCTCGGATTTTACGTTGCCATCCCTGGTCGAAAACAGGTAAGGACCCCGTCCCAGACCACTTTTCTTTAAAGAGAAATTCAAAATAATACTCAATGAAAATCAAAGAGCAAACTAGGAAACTAGTCGCAGGCTGCTCAAAACAGTGTTTTGAGGTTGCAGATAGAACTGACGAAGTCAGTAACATCTATACGGTAAGGCGACGTTGATGTGGTTTGAAGAGATTTTTGAAGAGTATAAATTGGATTCTAATGTATAAAACACAGATAGATGATACTTGGTATTTATCAAGTGCCATCTATCTGTGTTTTTATTTATTATTGATGTTTCTGCTATTTATTCCAAAATGTTTTTACCTTCTTTAACACGCCAATGATAATCCGATAAAATAATATCTTCAAGAGAGTAGCTAGCCTTCCAATCAAGATATTTTTTAGCTTTTGATGCGTCTGCTAGGACGCTGGCTGGGTCACCAGCACGGCGAGCAACAATTTCGTGTGGTATTTTTTGATTCAGTAATTCTTCAGCAGTTTTAAAGATTTCTTTGACGGTATAGCCTTTTTCAGTTCCTAAGTTAAAGATTTGAGAAGAACTGTTTTCTTGAAATAGGTAGTTCATTCCTTTAACATGAGCCTGTGCAAGGTCCAAGACATGAATGTAATCTCGAATACATGAACCATCACGTGTATCGTAGTCATCTCCAAATATTTTCAGGCTATCATTTTGTCCCAATGCGGTCTTGTTGATATTTGGAATAATATGAGTTGGATTTTTTACACGCAGACCATTTGAAGCATCCATTTCAGCTCCAGCAACATTAAAGTAACGGAAAATAACATATTTCCAATCATAGCGATTGGCCATCCAGTAAATCATTCGTTCACCCATCAGTTTTGTTTCTGCATAAGGGTTGACAGGGTCGAGCAGGGTATCTTCAGTTGCAGGCTTGTCAATACAGTTATTACCATAGAGGGAAGCAGTCGAAGAGAACATGATTTTTTGAATACCAACTTCAGATAAGACTTTGAGAACTTGGTTCATACCAGCAACATTGGCAGTGAAGTATTTGCTTGGGTTTTCAATGCTTTCGCTCACAACAATTTCACCTGCACAATGAAGAACAGCATCAATCTGATTTTCTTCTAAATAAGCTTTTAGGGAACTAGAATCATAAACATCTAGTTGCTTAAAGCTAGCACGACTATCCACAGCCGCTCGATTTCCTGTAGAGAGATTATCTAGAACATGTACCTGATAGCCAGCATTTAAAAGAGCTTTAACGGTATGGGAGCCAATGTAGCCAGCTCCACCTGTAACAAGAATTGTTTTGGTCATGATTTTTTCCTTTTCCTAGTTTTGTACTATTTTAAAGAAATAAGAAGGCAAAGTCAACTGTTTTCTGCAAATTTCATGAAAAACTGAACAAATATAGCATTGGATTGTTTTTTTGTTTGTGAATTAATAGTTTGGTTTGTCTTGGAATAGTTCTTAGATTTCACCTCACATGCAAGAAAATACAAGCTTTTTCTAAGATACAGTAAGACTAAGATACTAATTTAGAAATCCACCTTCCCGCTATCCTTCTCCTATAAAAAGTGGTAAAATGGATGAAAGAAAGAAGGAACTGAAATGACAACATTATTTTCAAAAATCAAAGAAGTAACAGAACTTACTGCGATCTCAGGTCATGAAGCACCTGTTCGTGCTTATCTTCGTGAAAAGTTGACCCCGCACGTGGATGAAGTGGTGACAGATGGCTTGGGTGGTATTTTCGGAATTAAACATTCAGAAGCTGCAGATGCACCACGCGTCTTGGTTGCTTCTCACATGGATGAAGTTGGTTTTATGGTCAGCGAGATTAAGCCAGACGGCACCTTCCGTGTCGTAGAAATTGGTGGCTGGAACCCCATGGTAGTCAGCAGCCAACGTTTCAAACTCTTGACTCTTGACGGTCGTGAAATTCCTGTGATTTCAGGTTCTGTTCCGCCACATTTGACTCGTGGTAAGGGCGGACCAACCATGCCTGCTATTGCAGATATCGTCTTTGATGGTGGTTTTGCGGACAAGGCTGAGGCAGAAAGTTTTGGCATCCGTCCTGGCGACACCATCGTACCAGATAGTTCTGCAATCTTAACAGCCAATGAAAAAAATATCATCTCAAAAGCTTGGGACAATCGCTACGGTGTGCTCATGGTTAGTGAGTTAGCAGAAGCCCTGTCAGGTCAAAAACTTGGCAATGAACTCTATCTGGGTTCTAACGTCCAAGAAGAAGTTGGTCTCCGCGGTGCTCATACATCTACAACCAAGTTTGATCCAGAAGTCTTCCTCGCAGTTGACTGTTCACCAGCAGGTGATGTTTATGGCGGTCAAGGCAAGATTGGGGATGGAACCTTGATTCGTTTCTACGATCCAGGTCACTTGCTTCTCCCAGGAATGAAGGATTTCCTTTTGACAACGGCTGAAGAAGCTGGAATCAAGTATCAATACTACTGTGGTAAAGGCGGCACAGACGCTGGCGCAGCTCATTTGAAAAATGGTGGTGTCCCATCAACAACAATCGGTGTTTGCGCTCGTTATATCCATTCTCACCAAACCCTCTACGCTATGGATGACTTCCTAGAAGCTCAAGCTTTCTTGCAAGCCTTGGTGAAGAAATTGGATCGTTCAACGGTTGATTTGATTAAAAATTATTAAACCATAAGGGAGGTGGTAGGGATGGTAGAACCAAACCTAGAAAGCCTTATAAAAGATCTTTACAATCATGCTCGACATGATTTGAGTGAAGATTTAGTTGCTGCTCTCCTAGAGACTGCTAAAAAACTGCCTACTACAAATGAGCAATTGCTGTCAGTTCGTCTCTCAGGCCTGGTCAATCGTGAATTGCTCCTAAATCCCAAACATCCGGCACCTGAGTTGCTCAACTTGGCTCGCTTTATCAAAAGAGAAGAATCCAAGTACAGAGGAACTGCGGCTTCTGCGATTATGTATGGGGAGCTCTTTAAAATGCTTTGATTCCATTGTGAATCAAAGCATTTTTCTATATGTTAGAAAAGCAATTCTTGGTTAGGAAAAGAAAAAAGCCATCCTATTTAGGATAGCTTCTTGGTTCTTAGATTTGTTCAGCGATGACCTTTTCAGCTAGATTCATAGCATGGTCAGATACACGAGTATAGTGGGAAATGATGTCGATAAAGTTGACCCCAGCTTGCGTTGAACACTCGCCCTTGTTGAGGCGTTTGATGTGGGTCTTTCTGAGAACACGTTCCATATTGTTGATTTCTTTATGGCGTTCAATCAGACTTTGAGCTTTTTCAATATCATTGTTTTCTACACTATCAAGGGCATCCTTGATAAAGCCAGTGGTTTTTTGATAGATATCAGCTAATTCCTGCAAAGCAGCTTCAGAGAACTCAACATTTTTACGTTGAAGGTAGTCAGTTAGATTGATTAGGGCTTCTGCGTGGTCCCCAATCCGTTCCAAATCACGGGATGAATCCAGGATGTTGGTCAGCACTTCACTTTCTTTCTGGCTAAGGGCCTCACTTGAAAGAGTAATGAGGTAGCGAGTCAATTTTTCATCAATGGTATTGATGGCTTCCTCTGTCTTGTGTCCTTTTTCAGCAACCTTTTCATTAAGGTCAATGATGTAGTTGTATGAAAGGTCAAAGGCTTTGGAAGCATAATTTCCCAAGTGAAGGAGTTCTTTTTTGGCATTTCCGAGAGCGATTGATGGAGCTTGTTTAATCAAATGCTCATCAAGATAAAGTGGCTCGTACTTGACAACTTCGTCTTCACCAGGGATGAGCTTGGTTACAAAGTAAGCCAAGGCTCCGATGAATGGAAATTGGATAATAGTATTTGTGATATTAAAGGTTCCGTGGGCGAAGGCAATGGTCATTTCTGGAGCCAGATTGAGTGTAGATTCAAACCATTGAATCAAGCCAGTGAAAGGTACAAGGAAGACAATACAGATAACCGTACCAATCACGTTAAAGGCGACATGGGCACCAGCAACACGTTTGGCAGCGATATTGGCTCCAAGAGAAGCAATAATAGCTGTAATGGTCGTTCCGATATTATCACCAAACAAGACTGGTAGGGCACCTTGTAGATCAATCAAACCACTTGCGTAAAGATTCTGTAGGATACCGATAGTTGCGGAAGAAGCTTGAATGAGTAGGGTTAGTCCAGTTCCGACAAAGACACCTAGAATAGGACTCTTACTTAGTTCAACCATATAGTCTCTAAAGACTTGCAGGTCTTTTAGAGGTTCCATTGCACCGCTCATAAGATTGAGAGCGAAGAAGATACCACCTACACCAAAAATGATACGTCCGATGTTATTGATAGAGCGATTCTTGGTGAAGAAGAGACAAATCGCTCCGATGAAAAGCATTGGTAAGGCATAATCTCCTAGCTTAAAACCGATAATAAAGGATGTAACGGTAGTTCCAATATTGGCACCCATGACAATACCGATAGCTTGACGCAAGGTCAAAAGTCCTGCGCTGACTAGCCCCACTGTAATGACTGTGACACCAGAACTTGACTGAATTAGCGCCGTCATACCGATACCAACTAGCACACCGAAGAACGGATTGCTAGTGTACTTGTCAATGTAAAAACGAAGGCGATCTCCAGCAGCTTGTTGCAAACCGTCTCCCATGGTCTTGATACTATATAAGAATAGTCCCAGACCACCTAAAAAGTGAAATAAAATTTCCTGCCAATTAATGGACATTTCTTTTTCCTCCGAAAAATAATAACGGAATTTCTCCTATTCTATTTTAAAGGATAAAAGTAAATCTAACAAGTGTTTAGATGAAATTTTCCTAAGAAAAGGCAACTTTCTTTAAAAATAGTGAGTAAATTTACTTTCCAAGAGTGGGGTTATGGAATTATGTCCAAATTTTACTGATTATTATCCTAGTTATAGTTTGTATGTTAATTAGATTGACATCGCTTTCATATAGGATAAAATGAAGATGATCCTGTTCTGATGGTTGTCATGAGAACAGTTACTTTTTGCAAAAAAGTAAAGCGCTTACTTTTAACTTTTATTTTAATAGGAGGAAAAGATGAAAGATCTATTCTATGAAAAACGTTGCCGTTACAGCATTCGTAAGTTGTCAATCGGGGTTTGTTCCTTGATGATCGGTTCAGCTTTGTTTACGAGTCCAGTCCTCGCCGAACAGCTCTCAGTCTCTGACACAGCAGTAAATACGAGCGCTCAAGCGACAAGTACTAATGAGACAACTAATCCAGATACTGCAGCTATCGAAAAACAATTATCGGAAGCAGAGAACAAAGCAGCTGAGCAACCAATTTCAGAAAACACTCCAGCAATAACGGATTTGATTAATGAAAAAGAAGAAGCGAAGCCTGATCCGACGGATAAAGCTGAAAAACCTGCTCAACTAACTGACAAAGAAGGAGTTAAGCCTGAGGAAGCGCCCCAAGTAGTTGAGAAGAAAGCAGATAAACCAATTCTAACAGACGTTCCTAAAAATGAAGAAAAGAGTCTCCGACCAAAAGAAATCAAATTTAATTCTTGGGATGAATTGTTGAAATGGGAACCAGGTGCGCGTGAGGATGATCCCATCAATCGTTCTTCTGTTGAACTTGCTAAGCGCCATAGAGGCCAGTTGGTGAATGAAAAAGCAAGTAGAAGAGCCAAGGTTCAGGCGCTAGCAAATACCAACTCAAAGGCTAAAGACCACGCTTCTGTTGGTGGAGAAGAATTCAAGGCCTACGCCTTTGACTACTGGCAATACTTGGATTCAATGGTCTTCTGGGAAGGTCTAGTTCCAACTCCAGATGTCATTGATGCAGGACATCGTAACGGAGTTCCCGTTTATGGAACACTTTTCTTCAACTGGTCCAACAGTATTGCTGACCAAGAGAAATTTGTTGCTGCTTTGAAACAAGATGAGGATGGAACCTTCCCTATTGCACGAAAACTTGTCGACCTTGCTAAGTACTATGGCTTTGATGGGTATTTTATCAACCAAGAAACAACGGGTGACTTAGTAACGCCACTTGGTGAAAAAATGCGTCAATTCATGCTCTATACAAAAGAATATGCGGCAAAAGTCAACCATCCAATCAAGTATGCTTGGTACGATGCCATGACCTATAAATATGGTCGTTACCACGAAGATGGTCTAGGTGATTACAACTACCAATTCATGCAAAAGGAAGGTGACAAGATCCCTGCGGATCAATTCTTTGCCAATTTCAACTGGAATAAGGAAAAGAATGACCACTCTGTAGAAATGGCAAAATGGCTGGAACGTAGCCAATATGATGTCTTTGCAGGATTGGAATTGCAACAAGGTGGTTCTTATAAGACAAAAGTTAAGTGGGATGCCCTCTTAGATGAAACAGGCAAGTTACGTTTGTCACTTGGACTCTTTGCACCAGATACAATTACCAGTCTAGGAAAAACAGGTGAAGATTACCATAAAAACGAAGATATCTTCTTCACAGGTTACCAAGGAGATCCGACAGCTCAAAAACCAGCGGACAAAGAGTGGTATGGGCTTGCTAATTTAGTTGCAGACCGCACACCAGCAGTAGGCCGGACCTTCACTACCTCCTTTAATACAGGCCATGGTAGAAAGTGGTTTGTAGATGGAAAAGTTTCTAAGGATTCTGAGTGGAACTACCGTTCGGTTTCAGGTATCTTGCCAACATGGCGCTGGTGGCAGACTTCGACGGGGGGAAAACTTCGTGCAGAATACGATTTTACAGATGCCTACAATGGCGGAAATTCTCTTAAATTCTCAGGTGATGTAGCTGGTAAGACGGACCAGGATGTGAGACTTTATTCTACTAAAATAGAAGTGACAGAAAACACCAAACTTCGGCTTGCCCACAAGGGAGGAAAAGGCTCGAAAGTTTATATGGCCTTTTCTACGACTCCAGACTACAAATTTGAGGATGCAGAGGCATGGAAAGAACTGACTCTTTCTGACAACTGGACAAATGAAGAATTTGATCTCAGCTCACTAGCAGGTAAAACCATCTATGCAGTTAAACTCTTCTTCGAGCATGAAGGTACTATAAAAGATTATCAGTTCAACCTAGGACAATTAACGATTACGGACAATCACCAAGCGCCACAAGCACCTACAGGTCTCTCTGTGGTGAAGCAATCTCTTAAGAATGCCCAAGAAGCTGAAGCAGTGGTTCAATTTTCGGGTAATCAAGATGCAGATTTCTATGAAGTCTACGAAAAAGATGGGG
Source organism: Streptococcus mitis (assembly GCF_002096815.1). GTDB lineage: Bacteria > Bacillota > Bacilli > Lactobacillales > Streptococcaceae > Streptococcus > Streptococcus mitis_AD. The sequence goes on along the minus strand of NZ_NCVJ01000017.1, from coordinate 62,210 downwards.
ATAACTGGCGTTTGTTGACAGGTTCATCTGCTTCAACCATTTACTTGCCAAAAGTTAGCCGTTCTGCTAATGCGACTGGTACGACTCAAGAATTGAAAGTCGTTGCAGTTGGTAAAAATGGACTTCGTTCTGAAGCGGCGACGGCGTCCTTTAACTGGGGAATGACAGTTCAGGATACAACTCTCCCAAGACCTTTGGCTGAAAATATTGTTCCAGGGGCAACGGTTATCGGCAGCACCTTCCCGAATACTGAAGGTGGAGAAGGTATTGAAGGTATGTTGAACGGTACCATTACCAGTCTTTCAGACAAGTGGTCTTCAGGACAATTGAGCGGTAGTGTAGATATTCGTTTGACCCAACCACGTCGAGTTGCTAGATGGGTGATGGATCATGCGGGAGCTGGTGGTGAGTCTGTTAACGATGGTCTGATGAACACCAAAGACTTTGACCTTTATTATAAAGATGCGGATGGTCAATGGAAGTTGGCTAAGGAAGTCCGTGGCAATAAAGCGCACGTTACAGATATCACTCTTGACAAACCAATTACTGCCCAAGACTGGCGCTTGCATGTCATTACATCTGATAACGGAACACCTTGGAAGGCCATTCGTATCTACAACTGGAAGATGTACGAAGCCTTGGACACAGAAAGTCAAAATATTCCAATGGCTAAGGTAGCTGCTCGTTCACTTGGAAACCACCAAGTTCAACTAGGCTTCTCTGATGTTCCGGCAGGCGCAACCATCACCGTTTACGACAAGGCTGATTCACAAACACCAATTGCAACCTTAAAGACTGAAACTGGTGGTGACTTGGCAACAGCTCCATTGGGCTTTGATAAGCAACCAACTCTCCTCTACTATCGTACCCAACTACCTGGCAAAGAAATCAGTAACACCTTGGCTGTAGCGATTCCACAGGATGAGAGAAAAATTGCTGCAGTTAGCCTTGAAAAAGGACCTAAAAAGACAGTTTATAAAGAAGGAGAAAAACTGGACCTCAGAGGCGGAACACTCCGTGTTCAATACGAAGGGGGACAAGTCGACGAGCTGATTAACCTTACTCACTTAGGTGTGACGGTATCTGGATACGACGCTCATCAAAAAGGGGAACAAAACCTAACACTGCAATACCTTGGTTTACCAGTGTCAGGTGATCTGAAAGTCCAAGTGACAGGACAGGATGAAGGAAAACCAAAAGAAGTAGCGGGCTTGTATATTACTAAGAAACCAAAAACAGACTATCTAGTAGGAGATCAACTGGATCTCTCTGAAGGTCGCTTTGGTGTTCTCTATGATGATGAGACAGAAGAGACTCACAGCTTTACTGATGAAGGTGTTGAAATCACGGGATACGATGCTCAGAAGACTGGACGCCAGACCTTGACCCTGCATTACAAGGGGCACACGGCTGAGTTTGATGTCTTGGTTTCTCCAAAGGCTGCAGTTAATGATGAATACCTTAAACAAGAAATCACTGCTGCCCAAGGCCGTCAGTCAACCCTTGCCTATACCTTCTCAAGTGAGGACAAACAAGCTGTACTAGTAGAGAAACTCAATGCAGCGAAAGCTGTTGCAGAAAACCATGATGCCAGTCAAGAAGAAGTCAACAAAGCCTTGAATGAGTTGAAACAAGCAGGGACAGACTTGGATGGAAATCAACGTTATCAGACAGCTAGAGAAGAATTGGAAGGTTTGCTCGAATCTATCCGTGAAAAAGATCCTAAAGCTGAGTTGATTGAACAAGCAGAAACTTTGTTGGCTTCAGAGATGCCAACTCCACAAGCTTTTGCGGACATGAAAGAAAAGCTGAATAAGAAACTAGCTCCTGCAGAAGAAAGTCATCATGTTGGTAGCATGGATCCAAGTGAAGTAGCCCCAACAGTTGAGGTCCTCCCTGAATTAGTTGTTGAAACTGAAACAACAGCCTATGAGCGTCAAGAACGACCAAATGCGAACCTTCTTAAAGGTCAACGTCAACTTGTCCAAAAAGGAGAAGAAGGGCAGATTCATCGTCTAGTAGAAGTAGATGCTCAAGGCAATCGTATCCTTCGTACAACAGAAATTCTCAAGGAAGCTGTTCCAGAGATTACCGAAGTAGGTACAAAAGTTCTTTCAAGTAATCAACCAGCTGAAGGAGTTAAAGATTTAGTTCTGGAAACTCCGAAACTAGAAATTGAAGAGGATACAGTGGCCTTTAATCGTCAAGAACGACCAAATCCAAATCTCCTAGTCGGTCAACGTCAACTTGTCCAAGCAGGAGTTGAGGGACAAATTCGTCGCTTGATTGAAGTAGATAGTCAAGGCAAACACACCCTTCGTTCAACAGAAGTTCTCAAGGAAGCTCTTCCGGAAATTACCGAAGTGGGTACAAAAGTTCTATCAAGCAATCAACCAGCTGAAGGAGTTAAAGATTTAGTTCTAGAAACTCCGAAACTAGAAGTTGAAGAAATTGCAGTATCCTTTGAACGTCAAGAACGTCCAAACTCAGAGCTTCTCAAAGGTCAACGTCGTATTATGCAAGCTGGAGAAGAAGGACAAATTCGTCGCTTTGTAGAAGTCGATGCCCGAGGCAATCGCACTCTTCGTTCAACAGAAGTTCTCAAGGAAGCTCTTCTGGAAATTGTTGAAGTTGGAACGAAAGTAGAGCAAGACTCTCAAAAAACAGGTCAAGCTCTTTTAGAAACACCGACAAATGAAAAAGTAGGTAAAGAACTTCCAAATACTGGAGTAACAAGAGATGCTAGTCTAGTAGCACTAGGACTCCTCGGAGTGATGAGTGGCTATGGCCTACTTGCTGGAAAGAAGAGAGAAAACGAATCGATTTAGGATTCTTGCATTTCCTCATAACAACTAAAAATAAGGTTTGACTGCAGATTAGTCAAACCTCGTTTTAACTAGTAAAAATTAGTGGAAGAATGAGATGGATTAACTACTTTTTCTTGTATTACTTAGTGATTTGGAAAGGTTTTTCTAGTTTTGATTTTCAGAAATGCTAGTTTTCGTTGCAAGAAAGAACTGGAAAAGTTTAGGGTTTTTCTATCTCTTTTGCTGATTTTGTGATATAATTAACACGTATAAAAAAAGAAGGAGTCATATCTAATGGCAAAATTGACTGTTAAAGACGTTGAATTGAAAGGGAAAAAAGTTCTCGTTCGTGTTGACTTCAACGTACCTGTAAAAGATGGCGTGATTACCAACGACAACCGTATCACTGCAGCTCTTCCAACTATCAAGTACATCCTTGAACAAGGTGGACGTGCTATCCTCTTCTCTCACCTTGGCCGTGTAAAAGAAGAAGCAGACAAAGCTGGTAAATCACTTGCTCCTGTAGCTGCTGACTTGGCAGCTAAATTGGGTCAAGACGTTGCTTTCCTTCCAGGAGTCACTCGTGGTGCTGAATTGGAAGCAGCTATCAACGCTCTTGAAGATGGACAAGTTCTCTTGGTTGAAAACACTCGTTACGAAGATGTTGACGGCAAGAAAGAATCTAAAAACGATCCTGAACTTGGTAAATACTGGGCATCACTTGGAGATGGTATCTTCGTAAACGATGCATTCGGTACAGCTCACCGTGCACATGCATCTAACGTTGGTATCTCAGCAAACGTTGAAAAAGCAGTTGCTGGTTTCCTTCTTGAAAACGAAATTGCCTACATCCAAGAAGCAGTTGAAACTCCAGAACGTCCATTCGTGGCTATCCTTGGTGGTTCAAAAGTTTCAGACAAGATCGGTGTTATCGAAAACTTGCTTGAAAAAGCTGATAAAGTCCTTATCGGTGGTGGTATGACTTACACATTCTACAAAGCACAAGGTATCGAAATCGGTAACTCACTTGTAGAAGAAGACAAATTGGATGTTGCGAAAGCTCTTCTTGAAAAAGCAAACGGTAAATTGATCTTGCCAGTTGACTCAAAAGAAGCTAACGCATTTGCTGGCTACACTGAAGTGCGTGACACTGAAGGTGAAGCAGTTTCTGAAGGCTTCCTTGGTCTTGACATCGGTCCAAAATCTATTGCTAAATTTGACGAAGCTTTGACTGGTGCCAAAACAGTTGTATGGAACGGACCTATGGGTGTATTTGAAAACCCTGACTTCCAAGCTGGAACAATCGGTGTGATGGACGCTATCGTGAAACAACCAGGCGTTAAATCAATCATCGGTGGTGGTGACTCAGCTGCCGCAGCGATTAACCTTGGCCGTGCAGACAAATTCTCATGGATTAGTACGGGCGGAGGTGCTTCAATGGAACTTCTCGAAGGTAAAGTATTGCCAGGTTTGGCTGCACTTACAGAAAAATAATTTCAGCCCGTTAGTCTCTACAAAATCCTGATTTTGTAGAAAAAGGAACAAAACTGAAACGTTAACAAAAAGGTGGCTATGTCACCTTTTTGTGTTAGTGTAGGTATTTGTGACGCGGTGGTGGTGCTTCAATGGAACTCCTTGAAGGTAAAGTTCTTCCAGGACTTGCAGCCTTGACAGAAAAATAAGATTTTATAAATAAATCAAAGAAGAGAGGGATGAAAGTTCCTCTTTTCTTTTGCTTAAAATAAAAACGCTTCCTCTCAACTATTACTCATAAAAATCACCGATTTATGATAAAATGGAAATAGAAAGTTGAGATTATGAGTTATTTTAAAAAATATAAATTCGATAAATCCCAGTTCAAACTTGGTATGCGAACCTTTAAAACAGGTATTGCTGTTTTTCTAGTTCTCTTGATTTTTGGCTTTTTTGGTTGGAAAGGTCTTCAAATCGGTGCTTTGACAGCTGTTTTTAGCCTGAGGGAGAGTTTTGATAAGAGTGTCCATTTTGGGACTTCGCGTATTCTAGGAAATAGTATCGGTGGCCTCTATGCCCTGGTCTTCTTCCTATTAAATACCTTTTTCCACGAAGCCTTTTGGGTGACCTTGGTTGTTGTTCCAATCTGCACCATGTTAACCATTATGACAAATGTAGCCATGAATAACAAAGCAGGGGTTATTGGTGGTGTAGCAGCTATGTTAATCATTACCCTATCGATTCCGAGTGGAGAGACAATTTTGTACGTATTTGCGCGTGTATCAGAAACTTTCATGGGAGTTTTTGTCGCAATTCTCGTAAATTACGATATTGATCGTATTCGGCTCTTTTTAGAGAAAAAAGAAAAATAATGTTACATTTTATAACATTATCAATTGACGTTTGTCTTTTTTTAGACTATAATAGACAGAAAGAAGGAAATTGTAAATGAAGGAAAAAGAATTTCGCCGAAATATGGCTGTTTTTCCTATCGGCAGTGTTATGAAGTTGACCGATCTATCGGCGCGTCAGATTCGTTATTATGAAGATCAAGAGTTGATTAAGCCTGATCGAAACGAAGGGAACCGTCGCATGTATTCCTTGAATGACATGGATCGTCTGCTTGAAATCAAAGATTATATCTCTGAAGGTTATAATATCGCTGCCATTAAGAAAAAATATGCTGAACGTGAAGCGAAATCCAAGAAAGCGGTGAGTCAGACTGAGGTGCGTCGTGCACTTCATAATGAACTCCTCCAACAGGGTCGCTTTGCTTCAGTACGGTCACCTTTTGGTCGCGGTTAGACAACCGCAAGTAGTCATACATTAAGGAGAAAACTCATGCCAATCACAGCTGCAGATATTCGTCGTGAAGTCAAGGAAAAAAATGTTACCTTTATTCGTCTCATGTTCTCAGATATTTTGGGAACCATGAAAAACGTCGAAATTCCTGCTACAGATGAACAATTAGATAAGGTCTTGTCAAATAAGGCTATGTTTGATGGATCTTCTATTGAAGGTTTTGTACGTATCAATGAGTCAGATATGTACTTGTACCCAGACTTGGATACATGGACAGTCTTCCCGTGGGGAGATGAAAATGGAAGTGTTGCAGGTTTGATCTGTGATGTCTATACAACAGAAGGTGAACCATTTGCAGGAGACCCTCGTGGTAATTTGAAACGTGCTCTTTGTCACATGGAAGAAGTTGGATTCAAATCTTTCAACCTTGGTCCAGAGCCAGAATTCTTCCTATTTAAGTTGGATGAAAATGGGGATCCGACTCTTGAGGTAAATGACAAGGGTGGCTACTTTGATTTGGCCCCTACTGACCTTGCAGACAATACACGTCGTGAAATCGTGAATGTCTTGACCAAAATGGGATTTGAAGTAGAAGCGAGTCACCACGAGGTTGCGGTTGGACAACATGAAATTGACTTCAAGTATGATGAAGTCCTCCGTGCCTGTGACAAGATTCAAATCTTTAAACTTGTTGTTAAAACCATTGCTCGTAAACATGGTTTGTATGCAACCTTTATGGCAAAACCAAAATTTGGTATTGCTGGATCAGGTATGCACTGTAATATGTCCTTGTTTGATGCAGAAGGAAATAATGCCTTCTTTGATCCAAATGATCCAAAAGGAATGCAGTTGTCTGAAACGGCCTACCATTTCCTTGGTGGTTTGATCAAGCATGCTTACAACTATACTGCTATCATGAACCCAACAGTTAACTCATACAAACGTTTGGTTCCAGGTTATGAAGCGCCTGTTTACATTGCTTGGGCTGGTCGTAACCGTTCGCCACTTGTGCGTGTACCAGCTTCACGTGGTATGGGAACTCGTCTTGAGTTGCGTTCAGTGGACCCAATGGCAAACCCATACATCGCTATGGCGGTTCTTTTGGAAGTTGGTTTGCATGGTATTGAAAACAAAATCGAAGCACCAGCTCCTATCGAAGAAAATATCTACATCATGACAGCAGAAGAGCGTAAGGAAGCTGGAATTACCGATCTTCCATCAACTCTTCATAATGCCTTGAAAGCTTTGACAGAAGATGAGGTTGTCAGAGCGGCTCTTGGAGAACATATCTATACTAGTTTCCTTGAAGCCAAACGAATCGAATGGGCAAGTTATGCAACCTTCGTTTCACAATGGGAAATTGATAATTATTTAGACCTTTACTAATACTAATATAGAAGAAAGATTGCCTGAGTTCAAGCAGTCATACAGAAGTCTAAGCCAACGAATACCTATAACCCTTAAAATAGCGATTTCGGTCGCTATTTATTTTTCGAAAAATCCTCTTGATTCTTTTTTAAATTAGATTTATCATCAGACGTGTAGAAGAAAACCAAGGAGTAACTGCAGAAAAGGTGGAGATTTCGAATATTCGGTTTGAAGTAAAAAAATGAACTACCTACAATCTCATCAACAATAAACCTATTTCAACCCCATTCTCTATAGGCGTATTTTTACACCTTTTTATATACTTGAAGCACATAAGAAACATTATGAGAAGTTTGCTGATGGAAGCACTCAAGAAATTGATGTTCCTTATGATATTCCTGATACTTGGGAGTGGGTGAGGTTGGGGAGAGCTATTAGCCTATTATCTGGGAGAGATTTAAACAAATCTAATTATTTTGACGGGAAAGTAGGTGACACTCCATATATAACTGGAGCTAGTAATTTTTCTAATGGTTTGGTAAATACCAATAGATACACTAATCATCCCACTGTCTTATCTTATAAAGGGGACTTATTGATTACTGTTAAAGGCACTATTGGTGAATTAGCTTTTAATTATTTTCAAAAAGCACATATCGCACGACAAATTATGGCTATTCAGTCTACTCACTTAAATCTAGTGTTTCTAAAATATCAATTGCAACAATTATTACCCAACATTAAACTACAAGCTCAGTCCATGATTCCCGGAATTTCGAGAGGGACACTTTTAGCTCTTCTTATCCCTCTTCCCCCACTATCTGAACAACAACGAATAGTAGAAGCAATCGAATCAGCTTTAGAAAAAGTAGATGAATATGCTGAAAGTTATAATAGACTAGAACAGCTAGATAAAGAATTTCCAGATAAACTAAAAAAATCTATTCTTCAATATGCTATGCAGGGAAAGTTAGTTGAACAAGACCCAAATGATGAATCAGTCGAAGTTTTACTTGAAACAATACGAGCAGAAAAACAAAAACTCTTTGAAGAAGGCAAGATTAAAAAGAAAGATTTAGAGATTCCAATTGTTTCCCAAGGAGATGATAACTCTTATTATGAGGAAGTACCTTATAAAATACCAGAAAATTGGGAATGGGTGAAACTAGGGAGTATTGGAATTTGGAATTCTGGAGCAACTCCTCCTAAAGCGAATTGTAGCTATTACTCCTCAGCTACAATTCCTTGGCTTTTGACTGGCGATTTAACAGATAGCTATATAACTAATATTCCTAATAAAATATCTGAATTAGCATTAAAAGAAACATCTGTTAAAGTAAACCCAACTGGTTCTATCCTGATTGCCATGTACGGGGCAACTGTGGGTAAGTTAGGTATTCTAACATTTCCAGCAACGACTAATCAAGCATGTTGTGCTTGCAGTAAATTATTTCAAATCGAAAAACTATATCTTTTTTACTTTTTAATGGCAGAGCGAAATAACTTTAAGTTTCGAGCTGAAGGTGGAGCTCAACCAAATATTTCAAAAAATAAGATAATAAATACGTTTATTCCTCTCCCGCCCCTTCCTGAACAATCCAGAATCGTTGATAAAATCGAAGAATCTTTCGCCATTATTGACGCACTAATTTAGTATAATAGTTTTACGTGCGGTGGAATTTCTATCAAACATAAGATAGGAGTTTTACGTTGAAAGATTTTGAATTACATTTGAAGAAAGCTGGTTTAGCTGAAAATACTGTGCGTTCGTACCTTTATGGTGTTCGATTTTTCTTGGAGAATTACGAACTCAAAATGGAAGATTTATTTGAATACAAAGGATATTTATTAGACAATTTTAAACCTAAAACTGTCAATTTGCGACTACAAGGAGTAAATAAATATCTGGCTTTTATTGGTCATGATGATTTGAAATTAAAATTTGTCAAAGTACAGCAAAAACCGTTTTTAGAAGATGTCATTAGCCATGCTGATTACCTTTTTCTTAAACGTAGTTTGAAAAAAGATGGTATTTTAAAATGGCATTTTGTCGTTTGGTTTTTAGGTGCAACTGGGGCTCGTGTAAGTGAACTTATTAAGCTAAAAGTAGAGCATGTAGAAATCGGTTATTTTGACATTTACTCAAAAGGTGGTAAAATTCGTAGACTGTATATTCCTAAAAAATTAAGAAATAGTTGTCTTAATTGGTTAGAATCAGAAAATCGCCGAAGTGGTTATTTATTTTTGAATAAATTTAATGAACCAATTACAGCAAGAGGAGTTGCTCAACAGTTAAAAAATTATGCTGATAAATACAAAATGAATCCTAAAGTAATTTACCCTCATTCTTTTAGGCATTTATTTGCTAAGAATTTTTTAGCGAAGTATAACGATATTGCTTTACTAGCAGATTTGATGGGACATGAAAGTATAGAAACTACTCGAATTTATTTAAGAAAAACAGCTACCGAACAACAAAATATTGTAGATAAAATTGTTAATTGGTAAAAAAATAACAGGTGGTCAAATTGACTATCTGCTATTTTTTTGTGATTATGTCTCTTATTATCTGAATAACATTAAAATTGAAATAGATTTTCCAAGAAGATCAACTTGGTTGCTAGCTCCTTTAGAAAAAATTGTAACAACTATTTCAGCTAAGCCTTATCAAATAAAACAGTCTGAAATTGTAAAAGAGGGCAAGATTCCAGTAGTTAGTCAATCTAAAATATTAGTTGAAGGATTTTCTAATAATTTTTCTAAGATTCTAGACTATAAAACAGACGTTGTAATATTTGGTGACCATACAAGAAATCTTAAGATTATAGACTTCCCTTTTGTTGTTGGTGCAGACGGAGTAAAAATTCTGTCTCCAATTTGCTTATCTGCAAAATTTTTAAAATACCACTTAGACTATACGCTATTATTTGTTAGGAACAGGGGCTATGCTCGACATTATTCGTATCTAAAATCTAAAATAATAGGTATTCCTTCAGTTTTAGAACAAAAGAGAATTGTCGCTAAAATTGATTTACTTTTTCAAAAAGTTTCTCAACTTTTTGAGTAATAAGTTCCTGTTCCTCAAAAGGAGCTAACGGAATTAATAGCTCGCTCAGTGTAGTTTTAGGAATATTATATAAAGCTTGACCTGATAGTTTAGTTATTGCTTTCAATTGTTTATAAAATAACGGAGAGGACAAATTGAATAATAGAAATTTTGAAATAATCTCTGAACTTTCGAATGGTGTTAATTGGAAAATAAATCCACCAGCCACAACACCATCATAGTCTTTATCGATTCTTGCAAACTTTCCAATATGTTCTAAAGAGGTTGATACAGGTGTTATTAGCTGATTACGTTTTAAATAAACTTGCTCAGAGGAGATGAATTGTGTATCAATGTAGTAATCATTATCCAACAGAGAAAATTCTAAAGGCTTAATATTACCACCACGTATAATTCTAACACCTTTATTATTAATGCTTAAATCGCCCTTCTTGTAAGAAAGACCTGTATTTATTGAAAAAATATCTTTTATTTTTATAACAACCCAATTCATAGGTATATTCCCATAATAAGAGTTATCATCTCCTTGGGAAACAATAGAAATCTCCAAATCTTTCTTTTTAATCTTGCCTTCTTCGAAGAGTTTTTGCTTTTCTGATCGTATTTTTTCAAGTAAAACTTCGACTGATTCATCATTTGGGTCTTGTTCAACTAATTTTCCTTGCATAGCATATTGAAGAATAGATTTTTTTAGTTTATCTGGAAATTCTTTATCTAGCCGTTCTAATTTATTATAACTTTCAGCATATTCATCTACTTTTTCTAAAGCTGATTCGATTGCTTCTATTATGCGTTGTTGTTCAGATAGTGGGGGGAGGGGAATAAACGTATTTATTATCTTATTTTTTGAAATATTTGGTTGAGCTCCACCTTCAGCTCGAAACTTAAAGTTATTTCGCTCTGCCATTAAAAAGTAAAAAAGATATAGTTTTTCGATTTGAAATAATTTACTGCAAGCACAACATGCTTGATTAGTCGTTGCTGGAAATGTTAGAATACCTAACTTACCCACAGTTGCCCCGTACATGGCAATCAGGATAGAACCAGTTGGGTTTACTTTAACAGATGTTTCTTTTAATGCTAATTCAGATATTTTATTAGGAATATTAGTTATATAGCTATCTGTTAAATCGCCAGTCAAAAGCCAAGGAATTGTAGCTGAGGAGTAATAGCTACAATTCGCTTTAGGAGGAGTTGCTCCAGAATTCCAAATTCCAATACTCCCTAGTTTCACCCACTCCCAATTCTCAGGAATATCATAAGGAACATCAATTTCTTGAACACTTCCATCAGCGAACTTCTCATAATGTTTCCCATCATCACCACGAAATATCTCGGTTTCCTTTTTATCTCGTTTGATTTTTCCTTCACTGATAAGTTTTTCTTTTTCAGCTTTAATTCTCTTTAACAATTCACTTGCAGGTTCGTCATTGGGATTTTGCGGCACTAATTTCCCTTCCATCGCTCTTTGGAGAATACTTGCTTTAAGTTGTTCTGGTGTCATTATTTATCCTCCAACAACTGCAAAATATCAGCTAATACATTATCAATTTTATGATTTAAAGCCGCTCTTTCCGCTTGATAATTCTGAATCAACTCAAAGGGATTTAAGATTTCCTCTTCATCTTTTGGAAAACCACACTGGTCTAAATTATAATTCAACTCAGCCAATTCACTAGGTGTAAATGATTTAGATTTGTAGAACTTACCTTCCAAAATCTCTTCACGATTTTCCCACCAGTCACGAACAGGATTGAAGTGTTCTGACTTCATCGGTTTAGTTTTCGAGAAATTTTTATAACCATCTGGCATATCTAAACGATAAAACCAAGTTTCTTCTGTTTTCTTTGTTTTATCAAAGAAAAGAATGTTCGTATGGATTCCTGTATACGGTGCAAAGACACTATGAGGCAACCTAATAATCGTATGCAAGTTGAACTCATCTACCAGTTTTTGTTTCAAGCGAGTTTTTACACCTTCACCAAATAGAAAACCATCAGGTAAAATAACTCCAACACGACCATTTTCTTTCAAACGATACATAATGACAGCCATAAATAAATCAGCCGTTTCAGAACTCCGTAATTCTGCTGGAAAGTTATTTTTTATTGTTTCTAATTCTGACCCTCCAAAAGGTGGATTCATCATAATAATGTCAAATTTTTCATCATCCGTATATTCACGAACATTTTTCTCCAAAGTATTTCCATGAACAATTTTAGGGTCATCAATTTCGTGAAGAAACAGATTTGTAACTGCTAAAAGATGAGGAAATGCTTTCTTTTCAATACCAAAAACAGCTGTATTATATTTTTTGGTATCTTCACTAGTTTTACGTTGACTACTTAAACGGTTCAGAGTCGAAGTCAAGAAGCCTCCTGTTCCGCAAGCAAGATCTGCCATTGATTCTCCAAGTTTTGGGTCAAGAACTTCGGCGATAAAATCAGTCGCTGCACGTGGCGTATAAAATTCTCCTGAGTTCCCAGCATTTTGAATATCTTTAAGAATTTTTTCGTAAATATCATTAAACGAGTGACGATCTTCAGGGCTATTGAAATCAACTTCATCAATAACATTGATGACTTGGCGTAACAAGACGCCATTTTTCATATAGTTGTTCGCATCTTCAAAAGCTGATTTAACAATCGTTTTTCGAATAGGCATATTTGAAGTTATTTCAAGCTCTTTCAACTCTTTGAATAACTTGTTATTGACAAAATCAAGTAATTCATCGCCTGTCAATACCCGTTCCCCATTTTGAGCATGAGCCCAATTTCGCCATTTTAATTCCTCTGGGATAATTGACTCATACTCGTCTTCTTCTAATTCCCAAACCATTTCACGGCTATCATAAATTTTTAAGAATAATAACCAAGACATTTGCTCAATACGTTGAGCATCACCATTAACACCAGCATCGTTTCGAGTGATATCTTGAATTCTTTTTACAAATGATGTAATTGACATACTTTCCTTTCATTAAGCTACTGTAAATAGCTCTTGCTCCAATTCTTTAATTGCTTGTAAATATCGTTTTTTATCTCCAAAATAAGTATTGATGATTTTGAAGGTTCCACCATATATCTGAAATTCTGGAAGTTTTAATGTTTCAATGCTTTCGAGTTCTCCAATACCTTTATCCATGTATTTGTCCAGTAAAATTTCCAAAACAGCACGCGCTTCCTCACTATATTTATATAAATATCCGCTTTGTTTGAGTTTATTGATACGTTCTGTTTTGGTTAATTCTTTTTGACCATAGGCAAGTTTTAGGAGTAAATCAAAATCATCGATTTCTTGTTCTGATATTCCCTCCGACTCTCGAATAGCATCTAGATAAACTCCTTTTTTATAAAGTTCGTCTAAGATAAGCTTCTTTTTATCCGCCGTATGCCAAACTGTGATAAAGTCGTTCAAAGTGGCGTAGCTACCTAAGATATTCTTCCGAGTGTAGTCGGTCAGGCTTTCGGTAATCAGTTTCCCGTTTTCGTCCAATACTTGAACAGTCGAATTAAGAATGGTAACCTGCTTGTCTGTAACGATATATTTTTCTACTGGGTCGCCTTCCTCACCTACGAAACCGGGCGTAGAACCACTGACTGTTTTCGCACCTGTTTCCAGCACCTTCACTGGCTCACCATCAAAATCAGGGTCAGCAAACAAATTGGTAACATTTCGAAAATCAATAATCGTAAAAAATTCTTTCCCCTTTTGAGGATAAAGACGTGTGCCACGACCAATAATTTGTTTAAATTCAGTCATGGATTGGATATTAGAGTCTAAAACAATCAAACGACATGTTTTAGCATTAACTCCTGTCGTTAATAATTTAGACGTTGTTACAATAGCGGGAAAATTAGAATTGACATCTATAAAGTTATCCAGTTGAGCTTTTCCTTCAGCGTTGTCACCAGTTACTTGCATGACATAACGATAGTCTTCTTGGACTAAGTCTAGATTCTCTTTTACAAGTGCAGCACGCATTCGCTCGGCATGGTCAATATCAACACAAAAAACAATTGTTTTATCAAATCGTGCATTGTTTTGCTTCATATAATCAGAAACAAACTTGGCAACTCTTTGCGTTCTATCATCAATGACAATGGTTTTGTCAAAATCTTTTCTGCCGTAGTACCTATCTTCTATTAATTGTCCGTTAGCATCAACTTTTCCAGTTTCTGGACGATAACCATCCACATCCACATCTAAATTAACCCTCATAACACGATATGGAGCCAAAAAACCATCCTCGATTCCCTGTTTTAAACTATAAGTATAGATTGGTTCACCAAAGTATTCCATATTGGAAGCATTCTTGGTTTCTTTAGGAGTAGCGGTCATCCCAATTTGTGTAGCAGAACTGAAATAATCAATCACTTTACGCCAGTTACTGTCTTCCTTAGCTGAGCCACGGTGCGCTTCATCAATTACGATTAAATCAAAGAAGTCTTTGTCAAACTTTTGATAATGTGTTTCAGTTCCATCTTCACCAGTTAGTTGCTGATAAAGTCCTAGATAAATTTCAAAAGAATTTAATTTTTCAGGAGCAGTCAAAAGTTTTGGTGTAATTTTCGTCATTACCTTTTCGAATGGCTTAAAGTCTTCAGCCATCGTTTGGTCTACTAAGATGTTTCTATCTGCTAAGAATAAAACTCGTTTAGCCAAACCAGCTTTTCGAAGGCGATGAATAATTTGAAAAGCCATGAACGTTTTCCCTGTTCCTGTTGCCATCACAAACATTACTCGTTTTTGTCCTCTGGCAACTGTTTCAATAGTACGGTTGATAGCTATTTGCTGATAATAGCGTGGCGTTTTCATTGAGAAGGCGTCTGTATAGTATGGAGTTGAGATAGCTTCTGTAATTTCGTACGTCAATTCTTTTTCCTTCGTCATACGAGAAAATAATTCTTCACGAGTAGGGAATTCGTCTAACTTCAGCTCACGTTCTTCTCTCGTGATACGGTCGTGTTCAATAAAGCCATCACCATTCGAAGAATAAACAAATGGAACATCTAAAATCTCTCCATATTCAATAGCTTGTTGTAATCCTGCTCGAACGCTGTGTTTATTATCCTTTGCCTCAACAATTGCAATTCGAGTTCCAAATTGGTAATACAGTGAATAGTCTGATTTTTTTCCTTCTTTACGACGAGCCTTATCTCCTCTAACCTCAATTCGACCATCAGTGAAGTATTCTTCGTAAGCGATATGCTCACCATTTTTCCATCCTTTGGATACAATAGCAGGAGTGATAAAATTTGCTTTAATATCCTCCTCACTCATTTCTTTCTTAGACTTTATAAACTCAACCATATTGAACCTCCGCATTCTAAAAGTCTACTTCTCCATAAAATAAACTATCAGAACAAATTATACTTCTATTATATCACACTTATAAAAACACTCTGCTGAATTGTTGAAAATAAGTATGCAATATACTTTCGCATTGCGTCAGATTATCTCCGCATAACACCGCTATTTTTCAAAAATAAATAATCACATTTAAACATTTTGAAAGTATAAAATATCTACATCAGCAGTTCAAAAATTGGCGTAAATTTTACCATAATATTTTTGTTTAAATAAAGATTTTTTATGTCAAACGGATTTTAACGAGGCGGATGTTTCCTATTTTGCTTCTCTTTTTAGCTCTACTACCGGTTTTCTCAAAGTTTGTCAGTGGAGGTAGTTCTTTCAGTTGGGTAGTGTTTTTGATTTTCATAATAGATTGGGTTTTATTGATAGTTTTTGCGATTCAGATTTCTTATATTTTTTGGAGATTGTTTCAAAAGTGGAAAGAATTATCTGATAAATAACGCCAGGCATGTTTTCTAATTTTGGGGTAAGACAATGAATAGCAGAGTAGAATTTCGGATTTTCACCATTGTTGATTTGGACAAGGAAGAAGAATATTTACATGAGATGCATTTGAAAGGTTGGAGGTATAGAACTAGTCGTTTTGGTTTGTTCTATTTTGACCAATGTCAACCAGACGATGTTATCTACTGTATCTATGATTCTAGATTTCTTAAAAAGTATAAGTATGAACTGCAAGATTTTAGAGATAGAGGTTGGGAATTGATAGGAGCAGGTTCTTGTTCAATTCTTCGTAAATCGTCTTCTAATTTACTTTCAGAGGATCAAGTCTATATGAGTAAGGGGCTCAGATGGGAAGTTATGCGATATAGACTTCGTTCATGTACAGTTGCTTTCTCAGGCGGTCTTGGTGTTTGTATGAGTTTGTTTAGAGAAGAACTGTCGCAATCTTTCTTTGTCATTTTTGCTCTATATGCCTTTATGATTTCTTATCTAATCTATGGTTATTTCAGACTAAAAAGTAAATACCGAGTAGATGGAAGGTAGGGTTCTAGGTCTTCAGACTGATTTTTAGCACTCTTGACAAAAGAGTGCTAATTTTTTGAGTTTTTATCTTGACATTCTCTTCTAAGGGTGTATAATAGAATCATAAGTTAGCACTTGAGTGTATCGAGTGCTAATCGATCAGACAGAGAGGAGTGATGAGATGGTTACAGAGCGTCAGCAGGATATTTTAAATCTGATTATTGACATCTTTACCAAAACGCACGAACCTGTCGGATCCAAAGCCTTGCAAGAGTCTATTAACTCTAGCAGTGCAACCATTCGTAATGACATGGCGGCTCTAGAAAAGCAAGGTTTGCTTGAGAAGGCTCATACTTCAAGTGGTCGGATGCCAAGTGTTGCTGGTTTTCAGTACTATGTAAAACACTCACTGGATTTTGACCGACTAGCTGAAAATGAGGTATATGAGATTGTCAAAGCCTTTGATCAGGAATTTTTCAAATTGGAGGATATTCTGCAAGAGGCTGCTAAGCTACTAACAGACTTGAGTGGCTGTACGGTAGTGGCACTGGATGTTGAGCCGAGCAGGCAACGGTTGACAGCCTTTGATATCGTTGTTTTGGGGCAACATACAGCCTTGGCAGTATTCACCCTAGACGAGTCACGAACGGTGACTAGTCAGTTTCTGATTCCAAGGAACTTTTTGCAGGAGGATTTGCTGAAACTGAAGAGCATCATTCAGGAACGTTTCCTCGGTCACACCGTTCTGGATATTCACTACAAGATTCGGACAGAGATTCCGCAGATTATCCAGCGTTACTTTACAACAACGGACAATGTTATCGATCTCTTTGAACACATTTTTAAGGAAATGTTCAACGAAAACATTGTGGTGGCGGGCAAGGTTAATCTCTTGAATTTTGCCAATCTGGCAGCTTATCAGTTCTTTGATCAACCGCAAAAGGTAGCTCTGGAGATTCGTGAGGGGTTGCATGAGGATCAGATGCAAAATGTTCGAGTTGCGGACAGTCAAGAATCTTGTTTAGCAGATCTAGCGGTGATTAGTAGTAAGTTCCTCATTCCTTATCGGGGAGTTGGAATTCTAGCGATTATCGGTCCGGTCAATCTGGATTACCAACAGCTAATCAACCAAGTCAATGTAGTCAATCGTGTTTTGACCATGAAGTTGACAGATTTTTACCGCTACCTCAGTAGTAATCATTACGAAGTACATTAAGATTGAAATCATTAAAGGAGGCGAAAATGGCCCAAGATATAAAAAATGAAGAAGTAGAAGAAGTCCAAGAAGAGGAAGTTGTGGAAGCAGCTGAAGAAACAACTCCTGAGAAGTCTGAGTTGGACTTGGCAAATGAACGTGCAGATGAGTTCGAAAACAAATACCTTCGTGCTCATGCAGAAATGCAAAATATCCAACGTCGTGCCAATGAAGAGCGTCAAAACTTGCAACGTTACCGTAGCCAGGACTTGGCAAAAGCGATTCTCCCTTCTTTGGATAACCTTGAACGTGCACTTGCCGTTGAAGGTTTGACAGACGATGTCAAAAAAGGATTAGAGATGGTGCAAGAAAGCTTGATTCACGCTTTAAAAGAAGAAGGAATCGAAGAAATCGCAGCCGATGGCGAATTTGACCATAACTACCATATGGCTATCCAAACTCTCCCAGCAGACGATGACCACCCAGCAGACACTATCGCCCAAGTCTTCCAAAAAGGCTACAAACTCCATGACCGCATCCTACGCCCAGCAATGGTAGTGGTCTACAATTAGGCAATTCTGACGGTAGCTAAAGCAACTCGTCAGAAAACGGCAATCGCTATGGCGTTTGCCTAGCCTCCTTACTAACTCGTCGTCGAAATAATATCGATTTCGACTCCTCGTGTCGTAACATAAATACATTGAAAACTTGTCCGAAACGACACTAAACTATGAAAGAAAGATAAAAAGCAAGCCGGAGGCTTGCAAGGAAGATATTGCCCGCCGTGGTGAAAGTTTCAGTAGCTTTTGCTACTGAAACAGGGGATTTTTGAGACAATAGGCTCAAAAATAAGTGATGAAATCCCGTAGGGAGTTGCTCACGTCCCCACCACTTAAGGGGAATATCAAAAAATCAAAATTCGAATTAAAATTTAAGGAGAAAAACACATGTCTAAAATTATCGGTATTGACTTAGGTACAACAAACTCAGCAGTTGCAGTTCTTGAAGGAACTGAAAGCAAAATCATCGCAAACCCAGAAGGAAACCGTACAACTCCATCTGTAGTATCATTCAAAAACGGTGAAATCATCGTTGGTGATGCTGCAAAACGTCAAGCAGTTACAAATCCGGATACAGTTATCTCTATCAAATCTAAAATGGGAACTTCTGAAAAAGTTTCTGCTAACGGCAAAGAATACACTCCACAAGAAATCTCAGCTATGATTCTTCAATACTTGAAAGGTTATGCTGAAGACTACCTTGGTGAAAAAGTAACTAAAGCAGTTATCACAGTTCCAGCTTACTTTAACGACGCTCAACGTCAAGCAACTAAAGACGCTGGTAAAATCGCTGGTCTTGAAGTAGAACGTATCGTAAACGAACCAACTGCAGCAGCTCTTGCTTACGGTTTGGACAAGACTGACAAAGAAGAAAAAATCTTGGTATTCGACCTTGGTGGTGGTACATTCGACGTCTCTATCCTTGAATTGGGTGACGGTGTCTTCGACGTATTGTCAACTGCAGGGGACAACAAACTCGGTGGTGACGACTTTGACCAAAAAATCATCGACCACTTGGTAGCAGAATTCAAGAAAGAAAACGGTATTGACTTGTCTACTGACAAGATGGCAATGCAACGTTTGAAAGATGCTGCTGAAAAAGCCAAGAAAGACCTTTCTGGTGTAACTTCAACTCAAATCAGCTTGCCATTTATCACTGCTGGTGAGGCTGGACCTCTTCACTTGGAAATGACCTTGACTCGTGCGAAATTTGACGATTTGACTCGTGACCTTGTAGAACGTACAAAAGTTCCAGTTCGTCAAGCCCTTTCAGATGCAGGTTTGAGCTTGTCAGAAATCGACGAAGTTATCCTTGTTGGTGGTTCAACTCGTATCCCAGCCGTTGTCGAAGCTGTTAAAGCTGAAACTGGTAAAGAACCAAACAAATCAGTAAACCCTGATGAAGTAGTTGCTATGGGTGCGGCAATCCAAGGTGGTGTCATCACTGGTGATGTCAAAGACGTTGTCCTTCTTGACGTAACACCATTGTCACTTGGTATCGAAACAATGGGTGGTGTCTTCACAAAACTTATCGATCGCAATACTACTATTCCAACATCTAAATCACAAGTCTTCTCAACAGCAGCAGACAACCAACCAGCCGTTGATATCCACGTTCTTCAAGGTGAACGCCCAATGGCAGCAGATAACAAGACTCTTGGACGTTTCCAATTGACTGATATTCCAGCTGCACCTCGTGGAATTCCTCAAATCGAAGTAACATTTGACATTGACAAGAACGGTATCGTATCAGTTAAAGCTAAAGACCTTGGAACTCAAAAAGAACAAACAATTGTCATCCAATCTAACTCAGGTTTGACAGACGAAGAAATCGATCGCATGATGAAAGATGCAGAAGCTAACGCTGAAGCAGATAAGAAACGTAAGGAAGAAGTAGATCTTCGTAACGAAGTAGACCAAGCAATCTTTGCGACTGAAAAGACAATCAAGGAAACTGAAGGTAAAGGCTTCGACGCAGAACGTGACGCTGCCCAAGCTGCCCTTGATGACCTTAAGAAAGCTCAAGAAGACAACAACTTGGACGAAATGAAAGCAAAACTTGAAGCGTTGAACGAAAAAGCTCAAGGACTTGCTGTTAAACTCTACGAACAAGCCGCAGCAGCGCAACAAGCTCAAGCAGAAGCAGAAGGCGCACAAGCAACAGGAAATGCAGGCGATGACGTCGTAGACGGAGAGTTTACGGAGAAATAAAATAGTCCAGTGGACTATTTTATCCTGAACTTGAAAATCAGGCGAGTATAAGAAGAAATCCAGAGGTTGCAACCCAGCCTCTGTTTTTCGATAAAATAGAGGATGTTGCGTATGAAAAAAGTACTTTGTATCATTTATCCTAATTTTTCTCTTTATGAGATAACCACTTTAACAAGTACTTTAGCCCTATCTTTTGATATCACGATTGATTATGTAGCTTCAGAACATTCGATAGTTATATCTGAGGATGGCTTACCCTGTCAACCGACCAAAACATTGGATCAGATCCGTATAGAAGATTATTCTTGTGTGATTTTGCCAGGAATGGTAAATATAGGTCCTGCTCTACAAGATGAGAAATTGATCTCGTTTTTGAGAAGTCTTAATGAGCAAGATATCATAATTGCAGCCATTTCTTCAGCGCCCCTTTTATTGGCGAAAGCAGGCTTGTTGAACGATACGAAATTTACAGGTGGGATTTGGCAAAACTTCTTTGACTATTTTGAATTTCTTCCACGTGAGAATTTCCAACCGAAAGCCCTTGTGCAAGATAAACAGATCATTACGGCTATCGGTTTTGCACATCAAGAGTTTGCAAGAAAAGTGATTTTCGGTTTAGGGTTGGCAGAGAATACGGACAATTATTTTAAAGAACAGAACGAGTATGCTGAAGAGGATTTGATATTTACTTTATCAGATGAAGAGTTTAATCAAGTGAAGCAGAGTATAGAAAATATCCTCTAATGATTTACTTATAAATTATAGAAAGGAATAAGGGTGTTCGTAATTGAACACGAGTTCCCAAATTTCTTACTCAATATAACAGAAAGGAATTGAACCCGACCTAAATCGAGGTTTGATTCAAAATATCAATAGAAAGGAACAAGGGTGTTCGAGTAACTGAACACGGGCTACGGACTGTGCCAAAAAGATAGTTTTCTAGGACGCAAGCGTCCGTCGTCAAAACTCCTTTTTTGGCTGTGTCCGGTTGACGCCCTTTGTATCTTGAATTATGAACAATACTGAATTTTATGATCGTCTGGGGGTGTCAAAAAACGCTTCGGCAGACGAGATCAAAAAGGCTTATCGTAAGCTTTCCAAAAAATACCACCCAGATATCAACAAGGAGCCTGGTGCTGAGGAAAAGTACAAGGAAGTTCAGGAAGCCTATGAGACTTTGAGTGACGACCAAAAACGTGCGGCCTATGACCAATATGGTGCTGCGGGTGCCAATGGTGGTTTTGGTGGTGCTGGCGGTTTCGGTGGCTTTGACGGGGCAGGTGGCTTCGGTGGTTTTGAAGATATCTTCTCAAGTTTCTTCGGCGGAGGCGGTGCTTCACGTAATCCAAATGCTCCTCGTCAAGGGGATGATCTCCAGTATCGTGTGAATTTGACTTTTGAAGAAGCTATTTTTGGAGCTGAAAAAGAAGTTAAGTACAATCGTGAAGCAAGCTGTAGCACATGTAATGGCTCAGGTGCTAAGCCAGGAACAAGTCCAGTCACTTGTGGACGCTGTCATGGCGCTGGTGTCATTAACGTCGATACGCAGACTCCGCTTGGTATGATGCGTCGCCAAGTAACCTGTGATGTCTGTCACGGTCGCGGAAAAGAAATCAAAGATCCCTGTACAACCTGTCACGGAACAGGGCATGAAAAACAAGCGCATAGCGTACATGTCAAAATTCCTGCTGGTGTGGAAACTGGTCAACAAATTCGCCTAGCTGGTCAAGGTGAAGCTGGATTTAACGGTGGGCCTTATGGTGACTTGTATGTAGTGGTTTCTGTGGAAGCCAGCGACAAGTTTGAACGTGAAGGAACCACTATCTTCTACAATCTCAACCTCAACTTTGTCCAAGCAGCTCTTGGTGATACAGTTGATATCCCAACTGTTCACGGTGATGTTGAATTGGTTATCCCAGAGGGAACTCAGACTGGTAAGAAATTCCGTCTACGTGGCAAAGGAGCTCCGAGTCTTCGTGGCGGTGCAGTTGGTGACCAATACGTTACCGTTAATGTCGTGACTCCGACAGGCTTGAACGACCGCCAAAAAGCAGCCTTGAAAGAATTCGCAGCTGCAGGTGATTTAAAAGTCAATCCAAAGAAAAAAGGTTTCTTTGATCATATTAAAGATGCCTTTGAAGGAGAATAAAGCAAAAAGAGCCGTTGGGCTCTTTTTGTGTTATCTTTGAAAATTTAGCGTCGAAAAATCATTTTCCAGTTAGCCTATTATTTATACTTTTGCTTGAGTAAGCCAGCTGCATCCATATCTTGGATGAGTTGCTTGATTTCCGCTTCCTTACCAGGCTTAATAGTAATGGTATCAATATGATTGATTGCCGAATTATCCTGAATATCCACTAAAGTCAAGGCCTTTTCATAGAATACGATTCCTTTTTTTAGACTTTCCTGATCTTTCCAATATAGAACTGAGTAATCAGGATTTGGTTTCTTTCCGATTTCTTGTAAATAATTCCTACTTTCCTTCTCTAAAAATTGCAATAAACCGTGATTGAACAAGCTATCCCCTACTTTATAGTATGAAATCTCTCCAGTCTGTAGGACATAGACTTCGAGTCGGTTTTTGGTGAGTTTTGGACTTTCTTTTAGGACAGGGTGGCTATTGATGACCTCATCTGAGAAAGTAACATAAAAATTCAAGCCCCCACCCTCGAATTGATACCTTCCATTTGAATTTACTTTCTTAGGAGGCATGTCAAGGGAGGTAAAGATTTGTTTTAAGTCTTCGTTCCCTTTTCGGATGTCACTCGGTGAGGCTCTGAAAGCAAAGAACAGTAGTAGAAATGCTAGGACTGCAAGAAGGCTAAGGCAACCACAAGGGATTAGGATGATCTTAGCCAGAATTTTAAAAAACTGTTTTATTTTCATTCCTCTTTTTGTTTGGATATGACAACCTAAAATGGATTAAAGGAAAGTTGATAGCTCTTTTTACTTATCTTCTAGTTCCTGTGTTTCTTTGATGACAGCTAGTCTAGTCTGGATATCTTTTTCTAAGACCTTAAACTTGTAAGTCAGGTCTTCTTGGTATTCTTTGATGAGTTCTTTTTGCTGGTCGATGATTTGCAGGCTGTTTTGGATAATATCCACATCGTCCTTGATAGCTTGAACGCGGTCAGTGGTATTCAAGACTTCATCTGTGATGGCTTGGCGATTTTTTGTGACCAAATAACTTCCGGCTGCAGCTCCTGCAAATAGCAGTAGATTGGATAATTTCATAGCAACTCCTTATGCGTTTTTGATGGTTTCAGCGACTTGAGCAAGTTTGTCAAAGTCTGGTTCGTGTGCGATAAAATCAATCTTGAGCTCATCGTCCGCACTGTAGCGAGGTACGAGGTGAACGTGGGTATGAAAGACTGTTTGCCCTGCGACTTCTTCACAGTTAGCAATGATATTCATACCAGCGGCCTTAGTAGCTTTCATGACTTTTTGAGCCACTGTTGGTACTTGGGCAAAGAGTTGGCTGGCGCTAGTAGCATCCATTTCTAAAAGATTGCGATAGTGTTCCTTTGGCACGACCAAGGTGTGTCCTGGTGTCACTTGAGAGATATCAAGAAAGGCAAGAACCTGCTCATCTTCATATACTTTTGAAGCAGGAATTTCCCCTGCGATGATTTTACAAAAAATGCAATCTGACATAAAATCTACCTCTACTGTATTGAATTTTGATATAATATAGCTACATTATACCAGATTTGGAGAAAATATGTTAGAAATTAAAAACCTGACAGGTGGCTATGTCCATGTCCCTGTCTTGAAAGATGTATCCTTTACCGTTGAAAGTGGGCAGTTGGTTGGTTTGATTGGTCTCAATGGTGCTGGGAAATCAACGACAATCAATGAAATTATCGGTCTGTTGACACCTTATAGCGGTTCTATCAATATCAATGGCTTGACCCTGCAAGAAGATGCAACGAGCTACCGCAAGCAAATTGGCTACATTCCTGAGACACCTAGCTTGTATGAGGAATTGACCCTCAGAGAGCATATCGAAACGGTTGCCATGGCTTATGGTATTGAGCAGAAAGTGGCTTTTGAGAGAGTAGAGCCCTTGTTAAAAATGTTCCGTCTGGACCAGAAATTAGACTGGTTCCCTGTTCATTTTTCAAAAGGGATGAAGCAGAAGGTCATGATTATCTGTGCTTTTGTGGTGGATCCGAGTCTTTTTATCGTGGATGAGCCTTTCCTTGGTCTTGATCCGCTAGCTATTGCGGACTTGATTCAGCTTTTGGAAGTGGAAAAGCAAAAAGGCAAGTCCATTCTCATGAGTACCCACGTGCTGGATTCGGCGGAGAAGATGTGTGATGCCTTTGTCATTCTCCACAAGGGTGAGGTGCGTGCTAAGGGAAATCTCCTGCAACTGCGCGAAGCCTTTGACATGCCTGAGGCTAGTTTGAATGATATTTACTTGGCTCTGACCAAAGAGGAGGAGCTATGAAAGACTTGTTTTTAAAGAGAAAGCAGGCTTTTCGTAAGGAGTGTCTTGGTTATCTGCGCTATGTTCTCAATGACCACTTTGTCTTGTTCCTGCTTGTTCTGCTGGGCTTTCTAGCCTACCAGTACAGTCAACTCTTACAAGATTTTCCTGAAAATCATTGGCCCATCCTTTTATTTGTAGGAATTACCTCTGTTTTACTGTTGCTTTGGGGAGGAATTGCCACTTATATGGAGGCTCCAGACAAGCTCTTTCTCTTGGTTGGAGAAGAGGAAATCAAACTCCATCTTAAGCGTCAAACTGGCATTTCCCTAGTCTTTTGGCTCTTTGTACAGACCCTTTTCTTGCTGTTATTTGCGCCTTTATTTTTAGCAATGGGTTATGGCTTACCAGTTTTTCTGGTCTATGTGCTTTTATTGGGGGTAGGAAAATATTTCCTCTTTCGTCAAAAGGCCAGCAAATTTTTCACGGAAACTGGACTGAACTGGGACTATGTCATTTCCCAAGAAAGCAAGCGTAAGCAACTCTTGCTTCGTTTCTTTGCCCTCTTTACGCAGGTAAAGGGAATTTCAAACAGCGTCAAGCGTCGTGCCTATCTGGACTTTATCCTAAAGGCTGTTCAGAAGGCGCCTGGAAAGATTTGGCAAAATCTCTATCTGCGTTCTTATCTGCGAAATGGAGACCTCTTTGCTCTCAGTCTTCGTCTTCTCTTGCTTTCTTTGCTGGCGCAGGTCTTTATCGAGCAAGCTTGGATTGCTACAGCAGTGGTAGTTCTCTTTAACTACCTCTTGCTCTTCCAGTTGCTGGCCCTCTATCATGCCTTTGACTACCAGTATTTGACCCAACTCTTTCCGCTGGACAAGGGGCAAAAGGAAAAAGGCTTACAGGCTGTAGTCCGAGGATTGACCATTTTTGTCTTAGTAGTGGAATTAGTTGTCGGGTTGATTACCTTCCAAGAAAAACTAGCCCTTCTAGCCTTGTTGGGTGCTGGTTTTGTTTTACAAGTCTTGTACCTGCCTTATCAGGTGAAACGTCAGATGCAGGACTAAAACGTACTTATATGACACTAAAAAAGAAGTTGAGTTCAGTTTGTCTCAGCTTCTTTTATTTTCTACAAGATAATGGTTGGTCCGTAGAGACTCAACTTGGTCTTGACTTGGTCAAAGTGGAAGCGGTCATAGGCCCGCCAAGCGGCGCGAGTTGGAGCATCTGGATCAAGAGCGCTGAGTCCCATGAGAAGACTGGAAGTCTGGTAAAATTTTTCCAGTTCAATCAAGACTCGATTATCCACTGTTTCAGCCTTGGCTAGAAAGCCAAGAATAGAGTTTAATTGCTCCTGAAAGCGGACGTCGTCAGCGGTTGCCTGTTTGCATGCTTGATAGGCTTTGTTTAAGTCAGTAATCAAAGTCTGAGCTCTTTTGATAGGGTCTGCATCTGTCATGAGAATTCCTCCTTTAATCTGGGTGCCAGTCTTACTTCTAGCAATTGTATTTTGATACTGTCAGTTTATCACTTTTATCTCCTTTTTCACCTTCAAATCTTTAATTGTCCTTGAAATTTCCTGAATGGTACTGTTAAGATTTTATGATAAAATAGTTGTAAGCTCATCATGATGTTGTAGAAAAATAGTCCTTTTAGGAGTTTTCAAAGACTGTTTAGGATTGGGTGGGCTTGTGTTAGACCTTTTCTGTTATTCTTTTCTTAGGAGGAGAATCCAATGAAACATATGATTATTCAGACACAGAAAACAGTCTATAAAGTAAACGTCGACGATATCTACTATATCCAAGCACATCCAACTAAAGCCCATACCGTACAGATTGTTACAGAAGAGGCTAGTTTTAATATGGTTCAAAATTTAAGTAATCTTGAGAACCAATATGGAGAAACCTTGATGAGGTGTCATCGAAATTGTTTGGTCAATCTTGATAAAGTAAAATCGATTGATTTTCAAGAAAGAATCCTTTTTCTTGGAGAAGAAGGTCAATACGCTGTCAAGTATGCTAGACGTCGCTATAGAGAAATTCGTCAAAAATGGTTGAAACAAGGAGAGTAAGAAGATGAGAATATTTGTTTTAGAAGATGATTTTTCCCAACAGACTAGGATTGAAACGACCATTGAGAAACTCTTGAAAGAACATCATATCATTCCCAGTTCTTTTGAAGTCTTTGGTAAGCCAGATCAACTGCTGGCAGAGGTGCATGAGAAGGGAGCCCATCAGCTATTCTTTTTGGATATTGAGATTCGAAATGAGGAGATGAAGGGTCTGGAAGTGGCTAGAAAGATTCGGGATCGGGATCCGTATGCCCTGATTGTCTTTGTGACAACTCACTCGGAATTTATGCCCCTGTCCTTTCGCTACCAAGTGTCTGCTTTGGACTACATTGATAAGGCCCTTTCGGCAGAAGAGTTTGAATCTCGTATCGAGACAGCCCTCCTCTATGCCAATAGTCAAGACAGTAAAAGTCTGGCGGAAGATTGCTTTTACTTTAAATCAAAATTTGCCCAATTCCAGTATCCTTTTAAAGAGGTTTATTATCTCGAAACGTCGCCCAGAGCCCATCGTGTTATTCTCTATACCAAGACAGACAGGCTGGAATTTACAGCGAGTTTAGAGGAGGTTTTCAAGCAGGAGCCTCGTCTCTTGCAGTGCCATCGCTCTTTTCTCATCAATCCTGCCAATGTAGTTCGTTTGGATAAGAAAGAAAAACTTCTTTTCTTTCCCAATGGGGGAAGCTGTCTAATCGCGCGTTATAAGGTCAGGGAAGTATCTGAAGCTATCAATAACTTGCATTGAGCTAGGAGAGTTTATGAATATTGCTTGGTTATTATTGTATACGCTTATTACTAATGGGCTAAAAATTGTTATTTTCTTTAAGGTAGATGGAATTGGTCTCAATTTTGAGAGAATTTTTAAGGCCTTTCTTTTTAAGCTACTTTTGGCAGTTGTTTTTGTAATGATTAGCTATATAGTAGGAAATGATTATCTATCTTATTTTATGGAACCCTTGTACGGTATAGGTTTGTCTTTCTTACTGTTAAGAGGGCTTCCTAAAAAACTCCTCTTCTTTTATGGTCTCTTTCCAATGATATTGGTGAATCTCTTTTATAGAGGGGTCTCCTATTTTGTGCTTCCATTTTGGGGACAAGAAATTGTAGATAAAGGTAGCAATCCTATCTTTTTATTGATGACGATATTCGTTTGCTTCATAGTTTTAGTCTTTTTGAAATGGTTGGACTATGATTTCACTAACTTGAGAAAGGAGATTCTCGATAAAGGTTTTCAAAAGTCCCTGACCACGATTAACTGGATAATGGGGGCTTATTATCTAGTGATGCAAAGTCTGTCTTTCTTTGAATATGAGCAAGGTATTCAATCAACGACTGTTCGCCATCTCATCCTAGTGTTCTACCTCCTATTTTTTATGGGGATTATCAAGAAATTGGATACCTATTTGAAGGACAAACTCCATGAGAGACTGGACCAAGAGCAGGTCTTGCGCTATAGAGATATGGAACGCTATAGTCGGCATATAGAGGAACTTTACAAGGAAGTAAGGAGTTTTCGCCATGACTACACCAACCTCTTAACAAGTTTACGTCTGGGTATTGAAGAGGAGGATATGGAGCAGATAAAAGAGATCTATGACTCGGTCTTAAAGGATTCTAGTGAAAAATTGCAGGATAATAAATATGACCTTGGCCGATTGGTGAATGTTCGGGATCGTGCCCTCAAAAGTCTTCTAGCTGGAAAATTTATAAAAGCTAGAGAAAAGGACATTGTCTTTAATGTCGAAGTTCCTGAAGAGATTCAGGTTGAGGGAATGAGACTGCTTGATTTTCTAACCATTGTATCTATCCTTTGTGACAATGCTATTGAAGCCAGTGCAGAGGCCAGTCAACCTCATGTTTCAATCGCCTTTTTAAAAAGCGGAGCACAGGAGACCTTCATCATCGAAAATTCCATCAAAGAAGAGGGCATAGATATTTCTGAAATCTTCTCCTTTGGAGTTAGTTCTAAAGGGGAGGAGAGAGGTGTCGGTCTCTATACCGTTATGAAGATTGTGGAAAGTTATCCCAATGCCAGTTTAAATACCACCTGTCAAAATCAAATCTTTCGTCAAGTTTTAACAGTTCACTCGATGTCAGTTGATGATTAGAAGATTTGTGGAAAGAAGTATCGCCTGTAGTCATCAATTAAAATGCCATAGTATATGAGGTATCCTATATGAATAAGAAATCCTTTTTTATCATCTGTTCTACGTTGATTATAGCATCGAATCTTCTCATGATTTCCGTGGTGAACAAGGGAGAAGAAACAGGGAGCAATCTGTTTGTGATTGCTATAGCCTGTGTTTTACTACCAGCATTTTTATATGCGGTTGAAAATCAACTGACTTCATTGGTAAGAGTAGAATCAATACTCTTGATTCAGTTGACAGTTATATCCCTACTCCGTCTTGTCAACAGAATAGGGAGTACGCCTGAAATTCTCAACATTATCATTACCCTTATCGCTTTGGCAAGTGGAACAGCTGCTATCCTTGTTGCGATCATGAGAATATATGAGAACAGACGGAAGTGAGGGTGAGTAGTTTTCTATTTTGTATTTTCACATTGTCAAGTTCCCCCAGGGCAAGTATGTTTTTCATGCTTGCTTTTTTTATTTTTAACAATTCAAGATGTTTTGATGACCATTTATGACTTGGATGAAAATTTTAAAAAATAGTAGTATACTAACCTTATTAAGGTTGTAATAGGACGAAAGTAAAAAGAGGTATTCCTCGTGAATATAAAAACAATGCTACAATTGGCTATTATGCTTGCTTAAAGGCTTGAGCCTGTAAGTAGAGGAACTGTACTTGGAGGTAATTATGGATTTCAAAAGTTTTCTTATTGTTTTTGTTGTTGGCATGTTTGTTTCTTTTATTACTTCTTTAATTAGGGAAAAATTTTTAAAATCTCCAAAGAAGAATAAAGATAGATCTAATTAGATAAAGAGATTTTTTATCGCTAGTTTAATCTACAGGGGAGTTTCTTTAATATTGTTTCGCCTGTCAAAATGATATGTGATAGCAGGATAAAAAATCTACAAATTAAGTTGGTATCAATATGGTGTAAAGGGCAAGTATGTTTTTCATGCTTGCTTTTTTTAATTTTTAACAATTCAAGATGTTTTGATGACCATTTATGATTTGAGTGATCCAAGGTCAAAATGAGTGCTATACTAGCAGTGTAAAGGTTGTAGCTCAACTAAGATAAAGCATACATTTAGGAGGAAATTTTATGAAGAAAAAAATATTGATCATTCTCGTTCTGTATCTGATCATGTCTATCCTTCTTTATCCGCTTAGGGAGAGTATTTGGTATCATCTATTTTATACCATAGCCTATATGATTGCGGTTGTGATCTATTTTGCTTTAACTAAAAAGAAAGGAGCAAAGAAATGAAAACTTTTCTTGCTAAAAAACGGAACATCTTCCTTGCGAGATTGTTCCTAGGTCAGTTGCCTTTACTTGTCTCTACTTATCTATTTCTATCTCGTCAGTTTTTAAATTTTTCCTTAGTTTTCCAATTTCTCTTAGTGGTTATTAACTTAGCTTCCATTTTGGTCACTGTTTACCTCACTAGGGAGATGAGGATAAGAGAGTTTGAAGATGATGATTTGGTTAGTCCTAGAACCAATCAACTGATGTTCATTGGTTTGACAGGATTTATGTCTATTATCTGTTTGTATAGAGGTATCACAGCAGGAGAATTCTATCAACAATTGATTGCCTATATTGGTGCTATTCTCTGTTTGATAATCATGCTTCTACTCATTTGGGGCTTGAAGTATTATAAAAAGTAGCTTGTCTTCCTCTTCTAATAGAATTTTTGATTAGAAGGTTCTATTAAAACGTTCGTGAAATAAATGAATGGAGGTATTTAATATGAAATACAGATTATTTCTTGTTATTTTCTTGAGTAGTATTTTGAATATTCTTTTAGGGACATTTTTACAAATCTCTAATGAATCGATTGGGTGGCTTGTTCTTTATAGTGGCTTGTTTGAAGCAGGCGTTTTCCTTCTTGCTAATAAAGGGGTGGCGGTAAAAATCAAGGAAGTAGACATCCAAAACCGATTTAAATTTATTTTTGGAAAAACCTTATGGTTTCAAATTCTTTTGCTCATCTTTTTGATGGTCAAACTTTATCTTGGTTTGGATGCGAGGTTAATTTTATTCTATGGACATATTTTCATTGTCTTTAATGCCTTAATGTATCTATTATCTAGTAGTCAGGTTAGCCTTAAAAAGAACAAACTGTCTTCTTAATCTTGCAGTAGTAGAGCTTGACAAGGGGAGGTCATAGTGGAAAGAGTTTCTATGAAAAAGTATCAGCTTCTACTCAAAATAAGCGCAGTCTACTCTTACTTATTTTTCGTATTTGGTCTTTCTCAGCTGACGCTTATTGTTCAAAATTATTGGCAATTTTCTTCCCAGATTGGCAATTTCGTCTGGATTCAAAATCTCTTGAGTTTGCTATTTAGTGGAGTCATGATTTGGATTCTGGTTAAGACAGGCCATGGTTATCTCTTTCGCATTCCGAGAAAAAAATGGCTTTGGTATTCGATTTTGACAGTATTAGTGCTAGTGCTCTATATCTCTTTTAACGTTCAGGCAGCTAAACATGTTCAGTCAACTGCTGAAGGTTGGGCGGTATTGATCGGTTATAGTGGGACCAACTTTGCTGAGCTAGGTATCTATATAACCCTGTTCTTTCTGACTCCACTTATGGAAGAGCTGATTTATAGAGGATTACTGCAACACGCCTTTTTTAAGCATTCGAGATTTGGCCTTGATTTGCTCCTTCCTTCCATTTTATTTGCTCTTCCTCATTTTTCAAGCCTGCCTAGTCTGTTAGATATCTTCGTCTTTGCAACATTTGGCATCATCTTTGCTAGTTTGACTCGCTATACAAAGAGCATTTATCCTTCCTATACGGTGCATGTGATCAATAATATTTTCGCAACATTACCATTTTTGCTGACTTTTTTACACAGGGTATTTAGCTAAAAATAGTAGATTAAAAATAATTATCGATTTTAAGAAGTGAATAATGGAATTTAATATTATTCACTTCTTATTAGTTGATTGGGAAGATTGTACTCTTTGAGTAATTTAAGATGTTTCGATGATCATTCAAGATTTGTATGAAAAACTTTAACAAATAGTGTTATACTAAAATTGCCAATTGCAACAGGATAACAATTAAAATTAAAAATAAAAAAGAGGTATTCGTTATGAATACAAAAACGATGTCACAATTTGAAATGATGGATACTGATATGCTTGCGAAAGTTGAAGGAGATTTCGGAGGTTGGGGAGATATGATTTCTGGTTTATTGGGTGGGCTAGCACTTTCTCCAACTTTGGATCAATTAATGGTAAGTGGCCTATTATACATCCTTCAAAACCATGTAGTCCTTATGGTATTGGGGGAACTCCAAACTCATGTAATGGTATTTAAAAAGGATTGAAACTATGAAGGCAAAATATGGGAATCAAATTGTTGATGTTTGGGAAATTGGTCAAGCGACTCCTAAACCAAGTTGGGTAGAGGAAGCTTTTCAAAAAAATTATATGGTTTGGTTGGATAATCATGTGCGCATTCTAATGGCAGGTCTTAATACTTCTCTCGCAACGAATATCAAGTTTGGTCTAGTTGGAACAGTTGGAGGAGGATTCGCTGGTTATGGGATGTATGTTCTTGGTTATCCAGGTGATTATATAGATATCACCAATCATAGAGTTGTTTCTGCTAAAACATTTCACAAAAGTTATCAAATTTTAGAAAATGATTAGATATCATTTAATTGTAATGGAGAAAGCTATGAAAAAACATCCTATTCTTTTCAAAGCGAGTGCAATTCTTTCTTATTTGTTTCTGTTTTTCGGACTGTTTTGGACAACCCGATTTTGGAGCAACTATTGGGAGTTCTCGTCTTGGGTAGGAAATCTTATCTGGATTCGAAACATCATCAGCCTTCTCTTTATCAGCTTGATGGTTTGGATTTTGGTCAGGTCGGGCCATGCTTATCTCTTTCGCATCCCTAGGAAAAAGTGGTTGAGCTATTCTGTCCTGACGGTGTTAGCAGCTGTTGTGCTTATCTGTTTTAACTATCTGACAGCTAAACACGTTCAGGGGACGAACGAAGGGTGGAATTTGTTTATTGCCTATAGTGAGACCAATTTTGCGGAGTTCGGTGTTTACCTAACTTTAATCGTACTAGGACCTCTGATGGAAGAATTGGTATGTAGGGGATTGCTTCAACATGCCTTCTTTAAGAATTCGAGGTGGGGGCTGGATCTTCTCTTTCCGTCATTCTTATTTGCCTTGCCCCATTTTTCTAGCTTGCCAAGTCTCGCAGATATTTTTGTCTATACGGCAGTGGGTTGTCTATATGCCTGGCTGACACGTTATACGAAGAGTATCTATCCTTCTTATTCGATTCATATTGTTAATAATATCATCGCAAACTTACCATTTTTGCTCACTTTTCTACACAGGGTCCTGGGCTAAAAAACCAGAAGACTTGCTTTTCAGCCATAGAGGAGGTCATCATGTATAAACACTTATTTTTCCTAGATTCAAAAACCTTAGACTGGTTAACACCTTATATTCTGGTCTTGGCTTCTGACACCATTGCTTTTAATGTTTTTGTGCTAACCTTTGTATCTGTGGTGGTCTTTTATTTCCTAAATCCCATGTTATCTTTAATGGCTATCTTCTTAGGGGCTGGTTATGTGGTCGGATTTTGGTTGCTAAAATGGTTTGTTTTGGAAAGATTAGAGCTCAAGGATGACTTGTAGGGAAGTCTGTTTGGTGAGGAGGATAATTTTATGAAGTTTTTGGATAAATTTCATGCCTTTTGTTTTGGATTTTTAGTACTAATAATCGTCATTACAGTTCCTTATACGATTAACCATGGGGATTTTTTTCAAAATGAGCCTGCACTGATTATTGTAAGTCTTCTTGTAACTTCGCTGAGTGTTACTTATGCTAGAAAGTTTGAAATGATTTCTTTTGGGATGTTAAGCAAGAAAGACCTTTTGCTTTTCATTGCAATCTTTCTTCTAAGTGTACTTGAGACACTGGTTTATATTCATTTCTTTGCTGTTTCTTCTGGCGCGGGAGTTCAACACTTGGCGGAAGTCAGCAGAGGAATTTCCCTGTCTTTGATTTTGACTACCTCAGTTTTTGGACCAATCCAGGAAGAACTCATTTTCAGAGGACTTCTTCAAGGTGCCGTTTTTGACAATTCTTGGTTAGGGCTTGTGCTAACTTCCTCTCTCTTTTCTTTCATGCATGGACCTTCTAATGTCCCTTCGTTTATTTTTTATCTACTTGGGGGCTTGTTGCTGGGTTTTGCTTATAAAAAGAGCCAAAACTTGTGGGTTTCTACTCTAGTCCACATGTTTTACAACAGTTGGCCACTCCTATATTATTTATAAAAATCATGAAAAGGTAAGTAGGAGATGGTGCTTGCCTTTTTCAAGTTATAATGATAGCCCGAGCCAATTGAGATGCTTTTCTTTGAGAATCGGGCGTGGAGCGGTTGACGAATAGGCCAAAAACTAGTAGAATAGTAAGGAAACTTTATACGGAGGAAAGAAATGGATTTGGGTGATAATGAGCTAACACTGACTCCCATACCTGGGAAAAGTGGCAAGGCTTATATGGGTAGCTATCCTGATGGGAAGCGCATCTTTGTAAAAATGAACACCTCTCCAATCCTACCTGGTCTAGCTAGAGAACAAATTGCTCCACAATTATTATGGAGTCGCCGTTTGGCAGATGGGCGTGATATGTGTGCTCAAGAATGGTTGACAGGCAAGATATTGACCCCCTATGATATGAATCGTAAGCAAATCGTCAATATTTTAACCCGTCTTCATCGCTCACGTCCGTTGATGACACAGTTGAGTCGTTTGGGATATGCCATGGAAACACCTGTAGATTTATTACAGTCTTGGCAGGAAACGGCTCCAGATGCTTTGCGTAAAAATCATTTTATCAGTGAAGTGATGGCTGATTTACGTCAGACTATTCCAGGATTTAGAGAGGACCATGCGACCATTGTCCATGGAGATGTACGACATAGTAATTGGATTGAGACAGACAGTGGCTTGATTTATTTGGTGGATTGGGATTCGGTTCGCTTGACTGATCGCATGTTTGATGTGGCCCATATGCTCTGCCATTATATTCCAGAACATCAGTGGAAGGAATGGTTGACCTACTACGGTTATAAGTACAATCAAACGGTATTAAATAAATTGTATTGGTACGGTCAATTGTCTTACTTGAGCCAGATTTCCAAGTATTATATGAACCAAGATTTAGAAAATGTCAATCGGGAGATTCATGGCCTGCGTCACTTCCGAGACAAGTATGGAAAGAGAAGATGAGAGTTAGAAATCGTAAAGGGGCGACAGAATTACTAGAAGCAAATCCCCAGTATGTAGTCCTCAATCCCTTGGAAGCCAAGGGGAAATGGCGGGACTTGTTTGGTAACGACAATCCCATTCATGTGGAAGTTGGAAGTGGAAAGGGTGCCTTTGTTTCAGGTATGGCCAACCAAAACCCTGGCATCAACTATATCGGGATTGATATTCAAAAGTCTGTTTTGAGCTACGCTTTGGACAAGGTGCTTGAAGTTGGAGTGCCTAACATCAAGCTTTTGTGGGTAGATGGTTCTGACTTGACTGACTACTTTGAAGACGGTGAGATTGATCGCTTGTATCTGAACTTTTCAGATCCATGGCCTAAAAAACGCCATGAAAAGCGTCGTTTGACTTACAAGACCTTCTTGGATACCTTCAAGCGTATCTTACCTGAAAATGGAGAAATTCATTTCAAAACGGATAACCGTGGCTTGTTTGAGTACAGCCTAGTGAGCTTTTCTCAATATGGCATGAAGCTCAATGGTGTTTGGCTCGATTTACATGCCAGTGATTTTGAAGGCAATGTCATGACAGAATACGAGCAAAAATTCTCCAACAAGGGTCAAGTTATCTACCGAGTTGAGGCAGAATTTTAAGAAATAGCCTAAAATCAGGCTGTATAAGTGCTTTTGCTTTACATAAGTTGGCAAACGTGCTATACTAATAGTAAGAATATTAGAAAGAGAGGCGGGGAAATATCTTCGCCTCTTGCTTATGAGGAGGTGGACGCAATCGCAACAATCGTAGAATTAGTCAGAGAAGTTGTAGAACCTGTCATAGAAGCGCCTTTCGAACTCGTGGATATCGAGTATGGAAAGATTGGCAGTGACATGATTCTCAGTATTTTTGTAGATAAACCTGAAGGAATTACCTTGAACGACACGGCGGACTTGACAGAAATTATCAGTCCTGTCCTAGATACCATCAAGCCAGATCCCTTCCCAGAACAATATTTCCTAGAAATCACCAGTCCAGGCTTGGAACGTCCTTTGAAAACCAAGGATGCCGTCGCTGGAGCGGTTGGGAAATACATCCATGTCGGGCTCTACCAAGCCATCGATAAGCAAAAGGTCTTTGAAGGAACCTTGTTGGCCTTCGAAGAGGACGAGTTGACTATGGAATATATGGACAAGACGCGTAAGAAAACTGTCCAAATTCCATACAGTTTAGTATCAAAAGCACGTTTAGCAGTTAAATTATAGAAAAAGAAAGGATAGCTTTTGAGAATTCAAAAGTGAAGAAAACATGAGTAAAGAAATGCTAGAGGCCTTCCGCATTTTGGAAGAAGACAAGGGAATCAAAAAAGAAGATATCATCGACGCAGTAGTAGAGTCGCTTCGTTCCGCTTATCGCAGACGCTATGGTCAATCTGATAGCGTAGCTATTGATTTCAACGAAAAAACAGGTGACTTTACAGTTTATACTGTTCGTGAAGTGGTTGATGAAGTATTTGATAGCCGTTTGGAAATCAGCTTGAAAGATGCTCTTGCCATTAATTCAGCCTATGAGCTTGGCGACAAGATTAAGTTTGAAGAAGCACCTGCTGAGTTTGGTCGTGTAGCAGCCCAATCTGCCAAACAAACCATCATGGAAAAAATGCGCAAGCAAACACGTGCCATCACTTACAATACTTACAAAGAACATGAGCAAGAAATCATGTCTGGTACAGTAGAACGCTTTGACAACCGCTTCATCTATGTCAACCTTGGCAGCATTGAAGCCCAATTGTCAAAACAAGACCAAATTCCTGGAGAAGTCTTTGCTTCTCATGATCGTATCGAAGTATATGTTTACAAGGTTGAAGACAACCCTCGTGGTGTCAACGTCTTTGTTAGCCGTAGCCATCCCGAAATGATCAAACGTTTGATGGAGCAAGAAATTCCAGAAGTTTATGATGGAACTGTTGAAATCATGAGCGTGGCCCGTGAAGCTGGTGACCGTACTAAGGTTGCAGTTCGTAGCCATAATCCAAACGTGGACGCTATCGGTACAATCGTTGGACGCGGTGGAGCGAATATCAAGAAGATTACTAGTAAGTTCCACCCAGCTCGCTACGATGCTAAGAGCGACCGTATGGTCCCAATCGAAGAAAACATCGATGTTATCGAATGGGTAGCTGATCCAGCTGAATTTATCTACAATGCCATCGCTCCTGCTGAGGTTGATCAAGTTATCTTTGATGAAAACGACAGCAAACGTGCCTTGGTGGTTGTTCCTGATAACAAGCTTTCTCTTGCCATCGGTCGTCGTGGGCAAAACGTTCGCTTGGCAGCTCACTTGACTGGTTACCGTATCGATATCAAGTCTGCTAGCGAATTTGAAGCCATGGAAGAAGCTGGTTCGGTAGATTTGGAAGCAGAAAACGATACTGTAGAAGAATAAAAGCTGCTAGAGGAGGGAAAGATGAAAACGAGAAAAATCCCTTTGCGCAAGTCTGTTGTGTCCAACGAAGTGATTGATAAGCGTGATTTGCTCCGTATTGTTAAGAACAAGGAAGGACAAGTCTTTATCGATCCGACAGGCAAGGCCAATGGCCGCGGCGCTTACATCAAGCTAGACAATAAAGAAGCCCTAGAGGCTAAAAAGAAGAAGGTCTTTAACCGTAGCTTTGACATGGAAGTGGAAGAAAGCTTTTATGATGAGTTGATCGCTTATGTGGATCACAAAGTGAAAAGAAGAGAGTTAGGACTTGAATAAGCAAAAGATAAGCAATCTCTTGGGACTTGCTCAGAGAGCAGGGCGTATCATATCGGGTGAAGAATTGGTGGTTAAGGCCATTCAAGATGGCAAGGCCAAGTTGGTCTTTCTAGCCCATGATGCTGGACCCAATCTGACCAAGAAGATTCAAGATAAAAGTCATTATTATCAAGTAGAAATTGTAGCCGTGTTTTCAACACTGGAATTAAGCATAGCAGTCGGGAAATCGAGAAAGGTTTTGGCTGTAACAGATGCTGGATTTACAAAGAAAATGAGGTCTCTTATGGAATAGAAGAGGAGGACATGATTTGTCTAAGAAAAGATTGTACGAAATCGCAAAAGAACTTGGAAAAGAAAGTAAAGAAGTTGTAGCGCGTGCAAAAGAGTTGGGCTTGGATGTGAAAAGCCACTCATCAAGTGTGGAAGAAGCTGTCGCTGCAAAAATCGCTGCCAGCTTTAAGCCTGCAGCTGCTCCAAAAGTAGAAGCAAAACCTGCAGCACCAAAAGCAAGTGCAGAAAAGAAAGCCGAAAAATCTGAACCAGCTAAACCAGCTGTAGCTAAGGAAGAGGCAAAACCGGCTGAGCCAGTCGCTCCGAAGGCAGAAAAAGTAGCAGCTAAACCGCAAAGCCGTAATTTTAAGGCTGAGCGTGAAGCCCGTGCCAAAGAGCAGGCAGAACGACGCAAGCAAAACAAGGGCAATAACCGTGACCAACAACAAAACGGAAACCGTCAGAAAAACGACGGTCGCAATGGTGGAAAACAAGGTCAAGGCAACCGCGACAATCGTCGCTTTAACGACCAAGCTAAGAAACAGCAAGGTCAGCAAAATCGTGGAAATGAGCGTCGTCAACAAGAGGATAAACGTCCAAATCAAGCAGCTCCACGTATTGACTTTAAAGCCCGTGCAGCTGCCCTAAAAGCAGAACAAAATGCAGAGTACGCTCGTTCAAGCGAGGAACGCTTCAAGCAGTATCAAGCTGCTAAAGAAGCCTTGGCTCAAGCCAACAAACGCAAGGAGCCAGAGGAAATCTTTGAAGAAGCTGCTAAGTTAGCTGAACAAGCGCAACAAGTTCAAGCAGTGGTTGAAACAGCTCCTGTGAAAAAAGAAGTTGCAGTGGATACACGTCGTAAGAAGCAAGCCCGACCAGACAAAGAGCGCGATGATTACGATCGCGAAGAAGATGGTCCTAGAAAACAACAAAAGAATCGAAGTAGTCAAAATCAAGTGAGAAATCAAAGAAATAGTAACTGGAATAACAACAAGAAGAACAAAAAAGGCAATAACAAGAATAACCGTAATCAGGCTCCAAAACCTGTTACAGAGCGTAAATTCCATGAATTGCCAACAGAATTTGAATATACAGATGGTATGACCGTTGCGGAAATCGCAAAACGTATCAAACGTGAACCAGCTGAAATCGTTAAGAAACTTTTCATGATGGGTGTCATGGCCACACAAAACCAATCCTTGGATGGGGAAACAATTGAACTCCTCATGGTGGATTATGGTATCGAAGCCAAACAAAAGGTTGAAGTGGATAATGCCGACATCGAACGTTTCTTTGTCGAAGATGGTTATCTCAATGAAGATGAATTGGTTGAGCGTCCACCAGTTGTAACTATCATGGGACACGTTGACCACGGTAAGACAACCCTCCTAGATACCCTTCGTAATTCTCGTGTTGCGACAGGTGAAGCAGGTGGTATCACTCAGCATATCGGTGCCTACCAAATCGTGGAAAATGGCAAGAAGATTACCTTCCTTGATACACCAGGACACGCGGCCTTTACATCTATGCGTGCGCGTGGTGCATCTGTTACCGATATTACCATCTTGGTTGTAGCGGCCGATGATGGGGTTATGCCTCAGACTATCGAAGCCATCAACCACTCAAAAGCGGCCAACGTTCCAATCATCGTAGCCATCAACAAGATTGATAAACCAGGTGCTAACCCAGAACGCGTTATCGGTGAATTGGCAGAGCATGGAGTTATGTCAACTGCTTGGGGTGGAGATTCTGAATTTGTTGAAATCTCAGCTAAATTCAATCAAAACATTGAAGAATTGTTGGAAACAGTCCTTCTTGTGGCTGAAATCCAAGAACTCAAGGCAGATCCAACAGTTCGTGCGATCGGTACAGTTATCGAAGCTCGCTTGGATAAAGGAAAAGGTGCGGTCGCAACCCTTCTTGTGCAACAAGGTACCTTGAATGTCCAAGACCCAATCGTTGTCGGAAATACCTTTGGTCGTGTCCGTGCTATGACCAATGACCTTGGTCGTCGTGTTAAAGTTGCTGGACCATCAACACCAGTTTCTATCACAGGTTTGAACGAAGCGCCAATGGCGGGTGACCACTTTGCCGTTTACGAGGATGAAAAATCTGCGCGTGCAGCAGGTGAAGAACGTGCTAAACGTGCCCTTATGAAACAACGTCAAGCTACTCAACGTGTTAGCCTTGAAAACCTCTTTGATACACTTAAAGCTGGTGAACTCAAGTCAGTTAACGTTATCATCAAGGCCGACGTACAAGGTTCTGTTGAAGCCCTTTCTGCCTCACTTCAGAAAATCGATGTAGAAGGTGTTAAAGTTACCATTGTTCACTCAGCGGTCGGTGCCATCAACGAATCTGACGTGACTCTTGCCGAAGCTTCAAATGCCTTTATCGTTGGTTTCAACGTACGCCCTACACCACAAGCTCGTCAACAAGCTGAAGCTGACGATGTGGAAATCCGTCTCCACAGCATTATCTACAAGGTTATCGAAGAGATGGAAGAAGCCATGAAAGGGATGCTTGATCCAGAATTCGAAGAAAAAGTTATTGGTGAAGCAGTTATTCGTGAAACCTTCAAGGTGTCTAAAGTGGGAACTATCGGTGGATTCATGGTCATCAACGGTAAGGTTACCCGTGACTCTAAAGTTCGTGTTATCCGTGATGGTGTCGTTATCTATGATGGCGAACTCGCAAGCTTGAAACACTACAAAGACGACGTCAAAGAAGTTACAAACGGCCGTGAAGGTGGTTTGATGATCGATGGCTACAATGATATCAAGATGGATGATGTGATTGAGGCCTATGTCATGGAAGAAATCAAGAGATAAGATTTTTTTGCTCCTTTCTTAGGTGGTGAGGGACGCAAGCAAACCGATGGTTTCATTGCTTATTTTTGAGCCTAGGGTCTCAAAAATCCCTTGTGATTGGACTGATAAATCAGTTCCATCACTTTCACCACAGCGAAAGAAGTGGATGATTTCAAATTGAACTTCGTTTCAATTTGAAATGAAAATCAAGCAGTTTAAAAATAGCTAGGTCTGCTGGTCTAGCTTTTGGTTCAAAGTAGAGAAAGGAATATCATGGCAAATCATTTCCGTACGGATCGTGTGGGCATGGAAATCAAGCGTGAAGTCAATGAGATTTTGCAAAAGAAAGTCCGTGATCCGCGTGTCCAAGGTGTGACCATCACAGATGTTCAGATGCTAGGTGACTTGTCTGTTGCCAAGGTTTACTACACCATTTTGAGTAACCTTGCTTCAGATAATCAAAAAGCTCAAATCGGGCTTGAAAAAGCAACTGGTACTATCAAACGTGAACTTGGTCGTAATTTGAAATTGTACAAAATCCCAGATTTGACCTTCGTCAAAGACGAATCCATCGAATATGGAAACAAGATTGACGAAATGCTACGCAATCTGGATAAGAACTAAGAAGAGGGGCAACCCTCTTTTTTGGTGGGGAAATGGCTACAAAACATACTGGGGAATCTTTCTAGACTTAAAAATTATTAAAAAGCTTTATAAAATTTAGCTTGTATGATATTATAGGAAATGAAAAGAGGGAGATAAAACGATTTTTCAGTAATAGGCAGCAAGGCTGGTATCGATATCATTTTGAAAGTGTAGTTAAACGAGGAAAGATAATATGGGACTCATAAAAACTCTAGCTAAAACTTACGGGAATTACTTTTTGACCATGCAAGGTGTAAAAGTGATGAAAACGATAAAGAAAGATGACCATGTCGTTGTCGGTCTAGGAAAACTCTTTATTGCAGACAAGCTAATGGATACGGCTCGATGGCTTATCAAGCCAGAGGATGGAAAATGAAATTTTTCTGGGGACTTCTTGCCATTATTTTTATCAAACCAATTTTTGGGATTTTGAAATTCTTTTGGATGATCATCTCTTTTGCAGTCCAATTGTTGTTTTACAAGCTATTATTTAAAATATTGGATTGGCTCTTTAAACTTATTTAGATGGTCATCCAAGTCGCAGAGAACTAGCAGGAACTCCACTGCTAGTTTTTTAATCTCTTTCCTTATGGTATAATATAAGCAGTAAAATCATTTTAGAATATTCAGTGGAGGTCGTCATGGACAATATCATCGATGTGTCAATTCCCGTTGCAGAAGTGGTGGACAAGCATCCAGAAGTCTTGGAAATTCTAGTGGAGCTTGGTTTTAAACCCCTTGCTAATCCCTTGATGCGCAACACAGTCGGTCGCAAGGTATCGCTTAAGCAGGGTTCTAAGCTTGAAGGAACTCCTATGGACAAGATTGTCCGCACGCTGGAAGCAAACGGCTACGAAGTGATTGGATTAGACTAATGGCAGATGAACGAATTCATGTCCTGCGGGATATTTTGTTAGAATTGCATAATGGCGCCTCTCCTGAGTCGGTTCAGGAGCGTTTTGATGCTACCTTTACAGGTGTTTCAGCCATCGAGATTTCCCTCATGGAGCACGAGCTGATGAACTCAGACTCAGGTGTCACCTTTGAAGATGTCATGGAACTCTGTGATGTCCATGCCAATCTTTTTAAAAATGCTATCAAAGGTGTCGAAGTAGAGGATACTGAGCATCCAGGCCACCCAGTTCGGATTTTCAAAGAAGAAAATCTGGCTCTCCGTGCAGCTTTAATTCGCATTCGTAGATTGTTAGATACCTATGAGTCTATGGAAGATGAAGAAATGCTTGCGGAGATGCGTAAGGGTTTGGTGCGTCAGATGGGACTTTTGGGGCAATTTGATATCCACTACCAACGTAAGGAAGAACTCTTCTTTCCTATCATGGAGCGCTATGGACACGACTCACCTCCTAAAGTTATGTGGGGAGTGGATGACCAGATTAGGGAACTCTTTCAAACAGCTTTAGCGACAGCCAAGTCACTACCTGAAGTGCCGATTTCCACTGTAAAAGAAACTTTTGAAGCCTTTGCGACAGAGTTTGAAAGTATGATTTTCAAGGAAGAGTCCATCCTTCTCATGATTCTCCTTGAGTCCTTTACTCAGGATGACTGGCTTCAGATTGCAGAGGAGAGCGATGCCTATGGCTATGCTATCATCCGTCCGTCTGAGAAATGGGTACCAGAACGACAAAGTTTCGTTGAGGAAAAGATTGCAGAGGAGCCTATTCAGCTAGATACGGCAGAGGGACAAGTTCAGCAGGTTATCGATACGCCAGAAGGCCAGTTTACCATTACCTTTACCCCTAAGGAAAAGGAAGCAGTGTTGGACCGCCATAGTCAACAGGCTTTTGGCAATGGCTATCTCTCGGTCGAGCAGGCTAATCTCATCCTCAATCACCTCCCTATGGAGATTACTTTTGTCAATAAAGACGATATTTTCCAGTATTACAATGACAATACGCCAGCTGATGAGATGATTTTCAAACGGACCCCTTCACAAGTTGGGCGCAATGTTGAACTTTGCCATCCGCCTAAGTACTTGGACAAGGTCAAAACTATCATGAAGGGACTTCGTGAGGGTACTAAGGATAAGTATGAAATGTGGTTTAAGTCTGAGTCGCGAGGTAAATTTGTCCATATCACCTACGCAGCAGTGCACGATGAAGAGAGAGAATTCCAAGGGGTGCTGGAGTATGTTCAGGATATTCAACCCTACCGTGAGATTGATACGGACTATTTCCGTGGATTAGAATAAGGAGAAAAAATGAGTTACGAACAAGAATTTATGAAGGAATTTGAAGCTTGGGTCAATACCCAAATCATGATCAACGACATGGCGCATAAGGAAAGCCAAAAAGTCTACGAAGAAGACCAAGACGAACGTGCCAAAGATGCCATGATTCGCTACGAAAGTCGCTTGGATGCGTATCAGTTTTTGCTTGGTAAGTTTGAAAATTTCAAGGCAGGTAAGGGATTCCATGATTTACCAGAAGGCTTGTTTGGTGAGCGAAATTATTAAACGAGATAGATTCTTGATTTTTTACTAAAATCTTGATAGAATATTTATATTAAATCCTTGTCAGAGCAGGGGTTTTTTATTGAAAGGATTTTATCATGTCAAAGAAACTCAATCGTAAAAAACAATTACGAAATAGCCTCCGTCGTGCAGGTGCTTTTTCAAGTACTGTGACGAAGGTTGTAGAAGAGACAAAAAAAGTCGTGAAGCGTGCAGAACAGTCAGCAAGCCAAGCTGGTAAGGCTGTTTCTAAAAAAGTTGAACAAGCAGTAGAAGCTACCAAAGAGCAAGCGCAAAAAGTAGCCAATTCTGTAGAAGATTTTGCAGCAAACTTGGGTGGACTTCCACTTGACCGTGCCAAAACTTTCTATGATGAAGGAATCAAGTCTGCGTCAGATTTTAAAAATTGGACTGAAAAAGAACTCCTTGCCTTGAAAGGAATCGGCCCAG
This sequence comes from Streptococcus mitis, assembly GCF_002096815.1. Lineage (GTDB taxonomy): Bacteria > Bacillota > Bacilli > Lactobacillales > Streptococcaceae > Streptococcus > Streptococcus mitis_AD. Next base: position 17,601 of record NZ_NCVJ01000017.1, on the reverse strand, counting down.
CTACCATCAAGAAATTGAAGGAAAATGGCATCAAGTTCAAGTAATCTTTCTTGTCCCTTGCAATTCCAGGAAAAACTTGCTACAATAAAGCCATCAGAGGTGTTTTGAATCCCACATTTTACAGAAAGTGGCGGTGCTGAGAAGTCCACAAATGTGTCAAAACTGGTTGCTGATGGATGAAAAATGAAATATTACTGTCTTTTTATTTTAAAGACAAGAGTTGCGGGCGTTGCCCGAAATTGGGTGGTACCGCGGATAAACACATTCGTCCCTGTCATGTAGATGGCAGGGCTTTTCTTTTGTATCTTGGTCAAAGGAGGTTGTTATGAAGCAATCTTTTAACACAAGTAAACTATATTATGGTTTTCCTATCTTCATTTTGGGGTATCAGGACCAGAATTTTGGACACAATATAACGACTTGCAGCTCCTCTTATAGTTTGGGAGATTGGCTAGTCATCAGTGTTGGCGCTGAGGAAAATGCGGCTGACCAGATTAAGTACTATCAGAAGTTCACCGTAAATATTCCTGATGAAAATCTCATGCTCGAGATGGAGCAGGCCGGATTTATCAGTCATCGGGAGAAACTGAAACACCAGGGACTAGACTACGAGATTTCTGAACAGACTCAGTCTCCGATTTTAGAGGCCTGTCCAGTCGTATTGGACTGTCAGGTAGATCGGATTATTGAGGAAGACGGTATTTGTCATATCTTTGCTAAGATTCTTGACCGACTGGCTAATCCTGAACTTTTGGATGATAAGGGACATTTTAAAAATGACAGTTTTGCGCCGACTTACTTTATGGGAGACGGGCACCAGCGCGTTTATCGTTATCTAGATGACCGAGTCAGTCCCATGGGAAGCTTTATCAAGAAAGCGAGGAAGAAAGATGACAAGAGCTGAGTTGCCAGATAAAATCGAAACAGAACGTCTCGTTTTACGAGTCCGCACCGTGGCGGATGCTGAGGATATCTTTGACTATGCTAGTTTGCCAGAGGTCTCCTATCCAGCAGGTTTTCCGCCCGTCAAGACCTTGGAAGATGAGATTTATTATCTGAAGCACATTCTTCCAGAGCGCAATCAAAAGGAAAATCTCCCAGCTGGCTATGGGATTGTTGTCAAAGGAACCGATAAAGTCATTGGTTCTGTTGACTTCAACCACCGCTATGCGGATGATGTGCTAGAGCTTGGCTATACCTTGCACCCAGACTACTGGGGCCGTGGCTATGTACCAGAAGCAGCACTAGCCTTGACTGACCTAGGCTTTAAAGAATTGGGTCTTCACAAGATTGAATTGGTCTGCTTTGGTCACAATCTCCAAAGTCAACGAGTCGCAGAAAAACTTGGATTTACCCTCGAAGCTCGCATAAGAGACCGTAAAGATGCCCGAGGGAATCGCTGTGATGATTTGAGATACGGCTTGTTGAAGAGTGAGTGGGAGAGTTTAAACTGTTAGATGAGGGAGGTCATTTTTGAAATTAATGTGTTTTCTTGAGACCGATGATAGAGTAAGGAAGTTTTTTGTTCAAGTTTGGAAAATATGTTTGAATTCGCTTGCTTTTTTTCCTATACTGTCCCTTGTATCTATTTTAGGATTAACACTTCCCGCATTTTTATTAAGCTTATTTTTTAGCAGGGATATTGCATTTTCTATTCTGGAGATAATAACTTTTTTGTTTTTGATATGTTTTTATCTTAAATTATTCTCTAAAAGAAGGCTCTCTGAAATTGCTATTCTTACTTATTGGTGTATTTCTATCTCAACTTTGATTATATTCTTCCTAATCGATTTAAAATTAGTTATAATTTTCCAGTTTGCATTGATACTGATATATGCACTTAAATATATAAATCGATTTAATAAGTTTAGAGACTTTCTTACTAAAAGTACTGAATCCTTGGCTTTTATAAATGTTTTTGATGGAATATTCTGCGGAATATTGATTTACTTTTTACAAAATCTGAATTTAGTTGAATCAATTTTGATTAACGTATCTCAGTATTTCTTAACTAATTATGGTATAAGTGAAAATCAAATAAACAACTGGTTCAGTATTTTAATAATATTAATACTACCATCTATATTATCTACCATAAAAAGTATAGTATCAATTAAGATATTTAAAAAAGTTAATAAAGTAGATGTTCCTAAGGGAAGGACACTATGGAATGTATATGCCACGATGTTTATTACTTCGTTTTTGTGGTATTATATCTATCTTTATTACTTTTTTTCTAAAGCTATGAATTCTGAGACTGTTTTAGTAATTGACATTCTTACATTCATTTTATATATAGTACTTTATTCATTCTTTTGGTGGCAAATTTATAATATGATTGGATATGGTGCAAAAGATATAAAAGAAGTGATTGCTTCATGGCTAACTGCAACAATGAGTATATTATTGTTGACAGTATTTAATCAAGTTGAAAACGAATTAATCAATGCTCTAAGCTGGTTTTTACCAATACTAATTCCAAATCTAATAGGGGAAATAAATTCTCAGTTTGATACAAATAAATATAAGAAAAAACCAATAAGAACTGATAAAATGGATAGACACCTCTATCGAGTTCAAATATATTGTTTTCTTACTTTATTAATGTTGAGTATTATTCCAAAGTTAATTGAAATTATATGGGGATGGAAGATTAAAGTAGAGTTGGCCAAGCTAATAAATTCGTCAGCTGATTGGACATCTGAATTTATTGCCTCAACTATAATTGTTTTCTTTTGTTTCATATTATCATTAATTATTGGAAGGGGCATGATTTGGTTGTTAAAATATTTCTATTTAGATCCATCAAAAAGATATTATAAATTTGAAAAAAATAAAAGGAGAAAAAATAATGTCTAAAGAACTTTCACCTAAGTACAATCCAGCCGAGGTTGAGGCTGGTCGTTACCAAAAATGGCTTGATGCAGATGTTTTCAAGCCTTCAGGAGATCAAAAGGCTAAGCCTTATTCTATCGTGATTCCACCACCAAACGTAACTGGTAAACTTCACCTTGGTCACGCTTGGGATACGACTTTGCAAGATATCATCATCCGTCAAAAACGCATGCAAGGTTTTGATACGCTTTGGCTTCCTGGTATGGACCACGCTGGTATTGCCACTCAAGCTAAGGTTGAGGAGCGCTTACGTGGTGAGGGTATTACGCGTTATGACCTAGGTCGTGAAAAATTCCTCGACAAGGTCTGGGAATGGAAAGACGAATATGCCACTACTATCAAGGAACAATGGGGCAAGATGGGGCTCTCTGTAGACTACTCTCGCGAGCGTTTCACTCTTGACGAAGGCTTGTCAAAAGCCGTTCGTAAGGTCTTTGTGGACCTTTATAAGAAAGGCTGGATCTACCGTGGTGAGTTTATCATCAACTGGGACCCAGCTGCTCGCACAGCCCTTTCTGATATTGAAGTTATCCACAAGGATGTCGAAGGTGCCTTCTACCACATGAACTACATGCTAGAAGACGGATCACGCGCCCTTGAAGTTGCGACAACTCGTCCTGAAACTATGTTTGGGGACGTTGCGGTTGCGGTTAATCCAGAAGACCCACGCTACAAGGACTTGATTGGCAAAAACGTCATCCTTCCAATCGCTAATAAACTCATCCCAATCGTTGGAGATGAGCACGCAGATCCTGAGTTTGGTACCGGTGTTGTTAAAATCACACCTGCCCATGATCCAAACGACTTCTTGGTTGGTCAACGCCATAACTTGCCGCAAGTTAACGTCATGAACGACGACGGAACTATGAATGAGCTTGCCTTTGAATTTGTAGGCATGGACCGTTTTGAAGCTCGTAAAGCAGTCGTTGCTAAGTTGGAAGAAATCGGTGCCCTTGTTAAAATCGAAAAACGTGTCCACAGTGTTGGTCACTCAGAGCGGACTGGTGTTGTGGTTGAGCCACGCTTGTCTACGCAGTGGTTCGTCAAGATGGACCAATTGGCTAAAAATGCTATTGCCAACCAAGACACAGATGACAAGGTCGAATTTTACCCACCTCGTTTCAACGATACCTTCCTTCAATGGATGGAAAATGTCCACGACTGGGTAATCTCTCGTCAGCTTTGGTGGGGTCACCAAATCCCTGCTTGGTACAATGCAGAAGGTGAAATGTATGTCGGTGAAGAAGCTCCAGAAGGCGACGGATGGACTCAGGACGAAGACGTCTTGGATACTTGGTTCAGTTCTGCCCTTTGGCCATTCTCAACTATGGGCTGGCCTGATGTCGATTCAGAAGACTTCAAACGCTACTTCCCAACTTCAACCTTGGTAACAGGTTACGACATTATCTTCTTCTGGGTGTCTCGTATGATCTTCCAATCATTGGAATTCACTGGTCGTCAGCCATTCCAAAATGTCCTTATCCACGGTCTCATTCGTGACGAGCAAGGACGCAAGATGTCGAAATCTCTCGGTAACGGGATTGATCCAATGGATGTTATTGATAAGTACGGAACAGATAGCCTTCGTTGGTTCCTTTCAAACGGTTCTGCACCAGGTCAAGACGTGCGCTTCTCTTACGAGAAAATGGATGCTTCATGGAACTTCATTAACAAGATCTGGAATATCTCTCGCTACATCCTCATGAACAATGAAGGCTTGACTCTTGAGAAAGCAACTGCCAATGTGGAAAAAGTTGTTAACAAGGAAGCTGGAAATGTCACAGACCGCTGGATTCTCCATAACCTCAATGAAACGATTGGCAAGGTTACTGAAAACTTTGACAAGTTTGAGTTTGGTGTCGCTGGACACATCCTCTACAACTTCATCTGGGATGAGTTTGCGGACTGGTACGTTGAGTTGACTAAGGAAGTCCTTTATAGCGACAACGAAGAAGAGAAAGTCATCACACGTTCTGTTCTCCTTTACACTTTGGACAAGATCCTTCGTCTCCTCCACCCAATCATGCCATTTGTGACAGAGGAAATCTTTGGACAAATCTCAGAAGGCTCAATCGTCACAGCAGAATACCCAACTGTTAATCCAGCCTTTGAAGACCTTGCGGCCCACACAGGTGTCGAAAGTCTCAAAGACTTGATTCGTGCTGTTCGTAATGCGCGTGCGGAAGTAAACGTAGCACCAAGCAAACCTATCACTATCCTTGTTAAAACAAGCGATAGCGACTTGGAAACCTTCTTTAACAGCAATGTCAACTACATCAAACGCTTCACAAATCCAGAACACTTGGAAATCGCATCAACCATCCCTGCACCTGAACTCGCTATGTCAAGCGTCATCACAGGAGCAGAAATCTACTTGCCACTGGCAGACCTCCTCAATGTCGAAGAAGAATTGGCGCGTCTCGACAAGGAACTAGCTAAATGGCAAAAAGAATTGGACATGGTTGGTAAGAAGCTCTCTAACGAACGCTTCGTAGCCAATGCCAAACCAGAAGTCGTCCAAAAAGAACGCGACAAACAAGCCGACTACCAAGCCAAATATGATGCGACCGTCGCACGTATTGATGAGATGAAGAAGCTCGTTAAATAAACATAGAAACACGGTGATGAACCGTGTTTTTTGGTATAATGAAATAAATATCTATTGATGGAGAAAGTGATGTCTAAACACCCGCATTATGAATTGTTAAATCTAATTGGTTACGGTCTTGCCAAGTTTGACAAGCTTTTTATAAAAGAATTTCAATGCTCTAGCAAGTCGGAGTTTTATCGTTATGTGGTTTCTCTGGGAGTTGCTGAAACAACTGGAGTTGTAAAAAATAGAATGGATTTATTTGATCCTTATTTTGACAATAGTCGAAAAGGTTGGTGGCAAAAAGCTGAAGTCTACCGTTTTCGAAAAGATTTAATTGATATGATGTTTGGAAATGAAGATGTTCATAGTTATGCTGAAATCGTTAAAATGTTACTTGCTAGTGAAGGAAAACAAACAGGCATTACTACAATTGAAAAACCAATTATTCGAACTAAATTCAAACGTCTGCAGGAAACGGGGATGGAGGCAGAGAATTATTTTATCCTTCATTTTGATAAAGAAGAAAAATTTCAAGGTGGACAGCTAACTGATGCCCGTCTTTATGGTGATGGATATGATTTCCAAGTAGATGTTCATGAGCATTCCTACATTGCAGAAGTTAAAGGGATTCGAAAACCTAAGGGTCGTATCCGTTTGACTGCCAACGAATTTGAAAAAGCAAAAGAATTTCAATCAGATTTTATTTTATCTCTGGTTACCAATTTAGATGATATTCCAAAGTTAGTGTTAATCGATAATCCTTTAAAACATTTTGAGTTTAAAAAGAATATTATCAAAAATGAAATCATTGAATATAGAAGCTTAGAAGATTTGTATTAGTTCCCCCTTAACCTTTGACTATTCCGCAAAATTATCGTAAAATAAAGAGTAAATGATAAAATGAGGTCAGAGTCTGTTCGCTCTGGCGATAGTAGTATAAATGAGGAGAAACGCTTTGGAATTAGAAGTATTTGCTGGGCAAGAAAAAAGTGAACTATCTATGATTGAGGTAGCGCGTGCTATCTTGGAACTTCGTGGTCGCGATCATGAGATGCATTTTAGCGATCTTGTAAACGAAATTCAAAACTACCTTGGAACATCAAACAGCGATATCCGTGAAGCCTTGCCTTTGTTCTACACAGAGTTGAACTTTGACGGTAGCTTCATCTCACTTGGAGACAACAAATGGGGGCTTCGTTCATGGTATGGTGTGGACGAAATTGACGAAGAAATCATCGCTCTTGAAGAAAATGACGACGATGAAGTAGCACCAAAAGCTAAGAAAAAACGTGTCAATGCCTTCATGGACGGCGATTCAGATGCCATTGACTACAATGCGGATGATCCAGAGGATGAAGATGCATACGAAGCAGATCCAGCTCTTTCATACGATGATGAAAATCCAGATGATGAGAAAAATGAAGTGGAAGCTTACGATGCAGAAATCAACGAAATCGCCCCTGATGACTTGGGTGAAGACGTGGATCTCAACGAAGATGACGACGAGTTTTCAGATGATGATGCTGAAAACATCGAGGAGTAAAAGTTAGCTATTGACAATTATCCTATTTTTAGGTATCATATTGTTCGGGCACCTCTTTTAGAGGTCGGGGCTCCCTAGTTCTTAGGGAGCTATTTTTGTTTTTTCAAGAAGTTATATTCTTGTATTTTATACTCAATGAAAATCAAAAAGCAAACTAGGAAGCTAGCCGCAAGCTGTACTTGAGTACGGTAAGGCGCAGCTGACGTGGTTTGAATTTGATTTTCGAAGAGTATTTGTTGTGAATCTGGTGCAGTCATCCCAGATTATTCTTATTAATAGGGTCTTGTTTTCTATGTCCCCTCGTAGTTAGCAAGACCTTGAGCATTTTAGAAAGAGGAATCTATGTCTACGAAATATATTTTTGTAACTGGTGGTGTGGTATCGTCTATTGGGAAAGGGATTGTAGCAGCGAGTCTGGGCCGTCTCTTGAAAAATCGTGGTCTCAAAGTAACCATTCAAAAGTTTGACCCTTATATCAATATTGATCCGGGAACTATGAGTCCTTACCAGCACGGGGAAGTTTTTGTGACAGATGACGGAGCTGAGACAGATTTGGACTTGGGTCACTATGAACGTTTCATCGATATCAATCTTAATAAATATTCCAACGTGACAACTGGTAAAATTTACAGTGAAGTTCTTCGTAAGGAACGCCGTGGAGAATACCTTGGGGCAACTGTTCAGGTTATTCCTCATATCACAGATGCTTTGAAAGAAAAAATCAAGCGTGCCGCTGTAACGACCGACTCGGATGTCATTATCACAGAAGTTGGTGGAACAGTTGGGGACATCGAGTCCTTGCCATTCCTAGAGGCCCTTCGTCAGATGAAGGCAGATGTGGGTGCGGATAATGTTATGTACATCCATACAACCTTGCTTCCATACCTCAAGGCTGCTGGTGAAATGAAAACCAAACCAACTCAACACTCTGTAAAAGAATTGCGTGGCTTGGGAATCCAACCAAATATGTTGGTTATTCGTACAGAAGAGCCAGCTGGTCAAGGAATTAAAAACAAACTGGCACAGTTCTGTGATGTGGCACCAGAAGCCGTTATCGAGTCTTTAGATGTTGAACATCTTTACCAAATTCCATTGAACTTGCAGGCACAAGGTATGGATCAAATTGTCTGTGACCACCTGAAATTAGACGCACCAGTAGCAGATATGGCAGAATGGTCAGCCATGGTAGACAAGGTCATGAACCTCAAGAAACAAGTTAAGATTTCCCTTGTCGGTAAGTATGTGGAGTTGCAAGATGCCTACATTTCTGTGGTCGAAGCCTTGAAACACTCTGGTTATGCCAACGACGCAGAAGTGAAAATCAATTGGATCAATGCCAATGATGTGACAGCAGAGAATGTGGCAGAGCTTTTGTCTGATTCGGACGGAATCATCGTACCAGGTGGTTTTGGCCAGCGTGGTACTGAAGGGAAAATACAAGCTATCCGCTATGCGCGTGAGAATGATGTTCCAATGTTGGGAGTCTGCTTGGGAATGCAGTTGACTTGTATCGAGTTTGCTCGTCACGTTTTGGGTCTTGAAGGTGCCAATTCTGCAGAGCTTGCACCAGAAACAAAATATCCTATCATTGATATCATGCGTGATCAGATTGATGTTGAGGATATGGGTGGAACCCTTCGTTTGGGGCTTTATCCATCTAAGTTGAAACGTGGCTCTAAGGCAGCAGCTGCTTATCACAATCAAGAAGTGGTGCAACGCCGTCACCGTCACCGTTATGAGTTTAACAACGCTTTCCGTGAGCAGTTTGAGGCAGCAGGTTTTGTCTTCTCAGGTGTTTCTCCAGACAATCGTTTGGTAGAAATCGTGGAAATTCCAGAAAATAAATTCTTTGTAGCTTGTCAGTATCACCCTGAACTATCAAGCCGTCCAAATCGTCCAGAAGAACTCTACACTGCCTTTGTCACTGCAGCAGTTGAGAACAGTAATTAGCAAAATCAGAACCTTTGAGAAGAATCTCAGAGGCTTTTTACTTGCTTTTCTGCTGCTTCCTCATTTGTCCTAAAGCCTTTTTTGTGTTAAAATGAATGGTATGAAAGCTAAAAAAATGTGGATGGCAGGCTTGGCTCTGCTAGGTATTGGAAGTCTTGCCCTTGTTACGAAAAAAGTTGCAGATGACCGCAAGCTCATGAAGACTCAGGAAGAGTTGACAGCGATTGTGCGAGACCATTTTTCAGACATGGGGGAAATTGCGACCCTCTATGTTCAAGTTTATGAAAGCAGTCTAGAGAGCTTGGTTGGTGGCGTCATTTTTGAGGATGGCCGTCATTATACCTTTGTCTATGAAAACGAAGATCTAGTCTATGAGGAGGAAGTCTTATGATACAACCAGCAAGTTTAGAAGAATTGGCATCTTTAGTGGAAAAAGATGGCAAGAAGGTCTTTCTTTTTGTGGCGGACTGGTGTGGCGATTGTCGTTATATCTATCCTGCCTTGCCAGAAATTGAGGAGACCAATCCAGAGTTCACCTTTATTCGTGTGGATAGAGACCAGTATATGGATTTGGCTAAACTCTGGGATGTTTACGGAATTCCTAGCCTTGTTGTTCTAGAAAAGGACAAGGAAATTGGCCGTTTTGTTAATCGAGACCGTAAAAGCAAACAACAAATTAACGACTTTTTAGCAGGACTGAAATAGGAGAAAAGGAAACAATGATTTTTACATATAACAAAGAACATGTCGGTGATGTCCTTATGGTCATCGTGAAAAACAGTGGAGCTTCCAAACTGGATGTGGAGCGCAAAGGCAAAGTAGCCCGTGTTTTTCTCAAAGATAATGGGGAAACAGTGGCTTGGAATATTTTTGAAGTTTCAAGTTTGTTTGAAATTGCAGAGCGCGGTCAAGTCTTTTTATCAGATGAGCAAGTCGCTCGTTTGAACCAAGAGTTGCAGGCGGAAGGCTTTGCAGAAGAAATTATCAATGACAAGGAACCTAAGTTCGTCGTCGGTGAAATTGTCGAGATGGTAGCCCATCCAGATAGTGACCACCTTAACATCTGCCAAGTTGCAGTCGCAAATGACAAGACAGTGCAAATCGTTGCAGGGGCTCCCAATGCGCGTGTTGGTTTGAAAACAATTGTAGCTCTTCCTGGAGCTATGATGCCAAAAGGGAATCTCATTTTCCCAGGTAAGCTTCGTGGTGAAAAGAGTTTTGGCATGATGTGCAGCCCTCGTGAACTTGCCTTGCCAAATGCTCCGCAAAAACGTGGGGTTATTGAATTATCAGAAGACCAAGTTGTCGGAACTCCATTTGCCCCAGATAAACACTGGACTGCCTAGGAAGTTGTCAGTATCTGATAGACCAGATAGAAGGAAATAAGATGGCAAAAAATGTTGTGATTACAGGAGCGACATCAGGTATTGGTGAAGCGATTGCGCGTGCTTATCTGGAGCAGGGGGAGAATGTTGTTATAACAGGACGACGGATAGACCGATTAGAAACCCTAAAGTCGGAGTTTGCAGAGACCTTCCCAAATCAAACAGTTTGGACTTTTCCACTGGATGTGACGAATATGACCATGGTCAAGACTGTCTGCTCAGATATTTTAGAAACGATAGGTCAGGTTGACATTTTGGTTAATAACGCAGGTCTGGCTCTTGGCTTGGCTCCCTATCAGGACTATGAAGAGTTGGATATGCTGACCATGTTGGATACCAATGTCAAAGGTTTGATGGCAGTTACTCGCTGTTTCTTGCCAGCAATGGTAAAAGCCAATCAGGGTCATATTATCAATATGGGATCAACCGCAGGAATCTATGCCTATGCAGGTGCAGCTGTCTATTCAGCCACCAAGGCGGCAGTTAAGACTTTTTCAGATGGACTGCGAATCGATACCATCGCAACGGACATCAAGGTGACGACTATTCAGCCTGGAATTGTCGAAACAGATTTTTCGACGGTACGTTTTCACGGTGATAAAGAGCGGGCTGCGTCCGTTTACCAAGGAATAGAAGCTTTGCAAGCTCAGGATATTGCAGACACAGTGGTTTATGTGACCAGTCAACCTCGCCGTGTGCAAATTACAGATATGACCATTATGGCTAATCAACAGGCGACAGGTTTCATGGTTCATAAAAAATAAAAAATTTTCTCGAAAAGTTACAAATTTCTGTAACTTTTTTTGATTTTCTACGAATAGATAAGTAGGAGGAAGAAAATATGTATAATAAAGTTATTCTTATTGGAAGAATCGTTGCAGCACCAGAATTGCACAAAACCAACAATGACAAGTCAGTAGCGCGAGCAACTATCGCTGTGAATCGTCGTTACAAAGACCAAAATGGCGAACGTGAAGCTGATTTTGTCAATATGGTCCTATGGGGTAGACTAGCAGAAACTTTGGCAAGCTACGCAACTAAAGGTAGTCTCATTTCCGTTGATGGGGAATTGCGTACTCGTCGCTTTGAGAAAAATGGTCAAATGAATTATGTGACCGAAGTACTTGTTACTGGATTCCAACTCTTGGAAAGTCGTGCCCAACGTGCCATGCGTGAAAATAACGCAGGGCAGGATTTGGCAGATTTGGTCTTGGAAGAGGAAGAATTGCCATTTTAAATATTGAAAAGTCTGAGTTGATCTCAGGCTTTTTATCTTGAGAAAGTCAGACTTTTTTCTTGACTATTTCTGACCAAGTGATACAATAGAACTAATGATTTAGCACTTAGGTATAAAGAGTGCTAATAATATCTATCTCATTATGGAGGAAATCAGATGTTGAAACCATTAGGAGACCGTGTGGTCTTGAAAATTGAAGAAAAAGAACAAACTGTTGGAGGCTTTGTCCTCGCAAAATCAGCCCAAGAAGAAACGAAAACAGCTACAGTAGTGGCTACTGGACAAGGTGTTCGTACCTTGAACGGTGACTTGGTTGCTCCAAGTGTTAAAGCTGGAGACCGTGTCTTAGTTGAAGCTCACGCAGGTCTTGATGTCAAAGATGGCGATGAAAAGTACATCATCGTAGGCGAAGCTAACATCTTGGCTATCATTGAAGAATAGAAGGAGAAAGTAAGTATGTCAAAAGAAATTAAATTTTCATCAGATGCCCGTTCAGCTATGGTTCGTGGTGTCGATATCCTTGCAGACACTGTTAAAGTAACCTTGGGACCAAAAGGCCGCAATGTTGTTCTTGAAAAATCATTCGGTTCACCACTCATCACCAATGACGGTGTAACTATTGCCAAAGAAATCGAATTGGAAGACCATTTTGAAAATATGGGTGCCAAATTGGTATCAGAAGTAGCTTCAAAAACCAATGATATTGCAGGTGATGGGACTACAACTGCAACTGTTTTGACCCAAGCAATCGTCCGTGAAGGCATCAAAAACGTCACAGCAGGTGCCAATCCAATCGGCATTCGTCGTGGGATTGAAACAGCAGTTGCCGCAGCAGTTGAAGCCTTGAAAAACAATGCTATTCCTGTTGCCAACAAAGAAGCCATCGCTCAGGTTGCTGCCGTATCTTCTCGTTCTGAAAAAGTCGGCGAATACATCTCTGAAGCCATGGAAAAAGTTGGCAAAGATGGAGTCATCACTATCGAAGAGTCACGTGGTATGGAAACAGAACTTGAAGTTGTGGAAGGAATGCAGTTTGACCGTGGTTATCTTTCACAGTATATGGTAACAGATAGCGAAAAAATGGTAGCTGACCTTGAAAATCCATACATTTTGATTACTGATAAGAAGATTTCAAATATCCAAGAAATCTTGCCACTTTTGGAAAGCATTCTCCAAAGCAATCGTCCACTCTTGATTATTGCAGATGATGTGGACGGCGAAGCTCTTCCAACTCTTGTCTTGAACAAGATTCGTGGAACCTTTAACGTAGTAGCAGTTAAGGCACCTGGTTTTGGCGACCGTCGCAAAGCCATGCTTGAAGATATCGCCATTTTAACAGGCGGAACAGTTATCACAGAAGATCTTGGTCTTGAGTTGAAAGATGCGACAATTGAAGCTCTTGGTCAAGCAGCGAGAGTAACTGTGGACAAAGATAGCACTGTTATCGTAGAAGGTGCTGGAAATCCTGAAGCGATTTCCCACCGTGTTGCAGTTATCAAGTCTCAAATCGAAACTACAACATCTGAATTTGACCGTGAAAAATTGCAAGAACGCTTGGCGAAATTATCAGGTGGTGTAGCGGTTATTAAGGTCGGAGCTGCAACTGAAACTGAGTTAAAAGAAATGAAACTCCGCATTGAAGATGCCCTCAATGCTACTCGTGCAGCTGTTGAAGAAGGAATCGTTGCAGGTGGTGGAACAGCCCTTGCCAATGTGATTCCAGCCGTTGCTGCCTTGGAATTAACAGGAGACGAAGCAACGGGACGTAATATTGTTCTTCGTGCCTTGGAAGAACCTGTTCGTCAAATTGCCCACAATGCAGGTTTTGAAGGCTCTATCGTTATCGATCGTTTGAAAAATGCCGAGCTTGGTACAGGTTTCAACGCAGCAACTGGTGAATGGGTCAACATGATTGATCAAGGGATTATCGACCCAGTTAAAGTGAGTCGCTCAGCTCTACAAAATGCAGCATCTGTAGCCAGCTTGATTTTGACTACAGAAGCAGTAGTAGCCAATAAACCAGAACCAGTGACCCCAGCTCCAGCAATGGATCCAAGCATGATGGGCGGCATGATGTAAGTTTTCTGTAGATAGTAACTTATAAAAAACACAAAAGGAGGGAATGCCCATCCCTCCTTTTTATGCTATTGACTTCTAAATAGATTTGAGCTCTCCTAACTTATATGATAAAATAAGATTAGAAAAAGGAGAAGAACATGATCGATGTAGAAGAAATTCTGAGCAAGATGAACCCCAATCAGAAGATTAATTATGACCGTGTCATGCAGAAGATGGTACAAGTATGGGAGAAAAATGAGCAGCGGCCAACCATTCTCATGCATGTTTGCTGTGCCCCTTGCAGTACCTATACTCTAGAATATTTGACTAAGTATGCAGACGTGACCATTTATTTTGCCAATTCTAATATCCATCCCAAGGCAGAATACCATAAGCGTGCCTATGTGACTAAAAAGTTTGTCAGTGATTTCAATGAGCGAACTGGCAATAACGTTCAATACCTAGAAGCTCCTTATGAACCTAATGAATATCGTAAACTGGTTCGAGGTTTGGAAGAAGAACCTGAAGGTGGCGACCGTTGTAAGGTTTGCTTTGACTACCGCCTGGATAAGACAGCGCAAGTGGCTATGGATCTGGGCTTTGATTATTTTGGCTCAGCCTTGACCATTAGTCCTCATAAGAATTCTCAAACCATTAACAGCATCGGAATCGATGTGCAAAAAATTTATACAACCCACTATTTTCCAAGTGATTTCAAGAAAAATCAGGGCTACAAACGTTCAGTAGAGATGTGTGAGGAGTATGATATCTATCGTCAATGTTATTGTGGCTGCGTCTATGCAGCCCAGGCTCAGAATATTGACCTGGTTCAAGTTAAGAAGGACGCCACAGCGTTCATGCTTGATAAGGATGTTGAAAAAGACTATTCCCACATCAAATTTACTGTTACGAAATTAGATATATAGAAATTAATCCAGCTGAAAAGCTGGGTTTTTCAAATAAAAAAAACCAGGGCTCTCACCCCAGTTTGACAACTTTACCGATTCTTTAGTTCTACATAGCGCTTGTACCAAATGTTTACATAGGCTTCTGAGAAAGGACCACGTCCATTGTTAATCCAATCAACAAGAATTTTGACATGTTCTTTTAAAATATAGTCCAAATCATCAGAATAATTCATTTTGCGTTTGTGACGCTCATACTCCTCAACGTCCAAGAGACGTTTTTCCCCATCTGTAAAAATTTTAACATCCAAATCGTAATCAATATACTTCAGAGCTTCTTCGTCCAGATAGTAGGGGCTGGCCATATTGCAATAGTAGGAAATCCCATTATCACGAATCATGGCAATGATATTAAACCAATATTTCTTGTGAAAGTAAACAATAGCCGGTTCTCGAGTGACCCAACGACGACCATCACTTTCGGTAACCAGTGTATGATCGTTGACACCAATAATGGCGTTTTCTGTTGTTTTTAGTACCATGGTGTCCCGCCAAGTTCGGTGGAGACTCCCATCATGCTTATAACTTTGAATTGTAATAAAGTCGCCTTCTTTTGGAAGCTTCATAACTAACCAACTTTCTACAATTTATAAGTTTATCGTTTACTATTGTACCATAAAATTACCTAAAATCTGTGAATTTTACATGAAAATATTAAAGATATTCTCTGAGAGCGCTTGCTATATCCGAAAAATCGTAGCCTTTTCGTGCTAAAACTTGAGTTAAACGCTGTTTAAGTTCGTATCCTTCATATTTTCGGACATACTTGGCATATTGCTTATCCAGTTCCTTGAAGATGAGTTCCTGAGTCGTTTCTTGGTCAACTTGACTATCCAACTGATCAAAGGCACTTTTAGTATCAGAGTAAGAGAATCCTTTGTTGGTCAAGTTTTGGATAATCTTATCTTGCAAGGCACGAGCTGGAAGTTTTCCTTCATATTTTTTCAAGAGTTTATTAGCTACACGTTGAGCAACTTCCGAAAAATCAAAATCATTCAAGATTTCTTCTATAGTAGATTTTGAAATTCCTTTTTGTGCTAATTTCTGAGTCAGTATATAAGGTCCCTTGTCTCCTGAAAGTTGATTGGCATTGATGATAGCATAAGCGTACTGGCTATCATTAATCCACTTATCTTCTTTAAGATTAGCAATGACTTGAGAAACTATTTTTTCATTAATATCATATTTTTTTAGATATTCTCTGACCTCTTTTTCAGTACGTGCTTTAAAGGATAGGTGGTAGAGGGCTAGATTCTTACCATAAGAAAATTGGGCAAAGTCCTGAATTTCCTTCAATTCCTCTTCGCTTATCACCTTATCTCTCGATAACATAAAACGAACAATTGTATCTTCAGAAATGTAGCATTTGTCACCATTATCAAGCTCTATCAGATAGAGTCTTTTTTTCTTTTCAAGTTTTGTGATTTTCATAGTTCTATTATAACTCAAAATGTGATAAGATAGGGGTATGAATCTGAAAGTGAAACAAAAAATACCATTAAAAATTAAGCGTATGGGAATTAATGGTGAAGGAATCGGCTTTTATCAAAAAACCTTAGTCTTTGTACCTGGAGCTCTCAAAGGTGAAGATATCTATTGTCAGATTACTTCCATTAAACGTAACTTTGTAGAGGCAAAATTACTGAAGGTCAATAAGAAGTCTAAATTCCGTGTTGTGCCAGCTTGTACTATTTATAATGAATGCGGAGGATGCCAAATCATGCACCTGCATTATGATAAGCAGCTGGAGTTCAAGACGGACCTACTTCACCAAGCACTGAAAAAATTCGCCCCTGCAGGATATGAAAACTATGAAATTCGTCCAACTATTGGAATGCAGGAACCAAAGTACTACCGTGCTAAGTTACAATTTCAGACTCGAAAATTTAAGAATCAGGTCAAGGCGGGCTTATATGCACAAAACTCTCACTATTTAGTAGAGTTGAAAGACTGCCTGGTACAAGACAAGGAAACCCAAGTGATTGCTAATCGTCTAGCAGAATTGCTTACTTATCACCAGATTCCAATCACCGATGAAAGAAAAGTTCTAGGTGTTAGAACTATTATGGTCCGACGAGCAAGAAAGACTGGACAGGTTCAGATTATTATTGTTACAAACCGTCAGCTTAACTTAACCCAACTTGTAAAGGACTTAGTTAAAGATTTTCCAGAAGTTGTGACAGTAGCTGTTAATACAAATACAGCTAAAACCAGTGAGATATATGGTGAAAAGACAGAGATTATCTGGGGAGAAGAGAGTATTCAAGAAGGTGTACTCGACTATGAATTCTCACTATCCCCTAGAGCTTTCTATCAGCTGAATCCTGAACAAACAGAAGTCCTCTATAGCGAGGCGGTAAAAGCGCTGGATGTTGATAAAGAAGACCATTTGATTGACGCTTATTGTGGAGTTGGAACGATTGGATTTGCCTTTGCAAAGAAAGTTAAAACCCTCAGAGGTATGGATATTATTCCAGAAGCCATTGAAGATGCCAAGCGAAATGCTAAAAGAATGGAATTTGATAATACTCATTATGAAGCTGGAACAGCAGAGGAGATTATTCCTCGTTGGTACAAGGAAGGCTACCGAGCAGATGCTCTGATTGTGGACCCACCACGTACAGGTCTGGATGATAAGTTATTAGATACTATTCTTACTTATATACCAGAAAAAATGGTTTATATTTCTTGTAATGTTTCGACCTTGGCTCGTGATTTGGTAAAGTTAGTAGAAGTCTATGATCTTCATTATATTCAGTCGGTCGACATGTTCCCACATACAGCTCGAACTGAAGCTGTTGTAAAATTAATAAAAAAATAGAAAAAAGGTGTTGACAAAGTTAGAAAAGTCGGTATAATAGTAAGAGTTGAAAATAGCAACTCTGGTCCGTTGGTCAAGGGGTTAAGACACCGCCTTTTCACGGCGGTAACACGGGTTCGAATCCCGTACGGACTATGGTATGTTGCAGATGGCA